>JAMONI010000342.1 GCA_027065935.1 Flavobacteriales bacterium
ATTGTTGCCATGTTTTTTTGGCAAGTTTCACACCCTGATTGCAATTTTGTGCTTGCACGTCACCGGTCCAGGCCAACGCAAAAAGCACGGCGAGTGTAATAATGATTGTTTTTCTCATTTTCGTATGGTTTTTAAGGGTTAAGTTTTTATTGACAATGTCGGGAGCTTATGATTTCCACATCCATTTCGCCGGGGAGTGCCAAATTATCCGACAACGGATTGCCCGAGAGACTCATTACCGTAAGTTTTTTTAAACGGGAAAAATCCAACGAATCGATCCGGTTGCAGGAGACGTCCAAAGCCATTATGCTTTCGGGCAGATGAAGTTCGGTGATCCGGTTATTCGAACAAAACAAATACATCAACCGGTTTAACGCACTCAAGTCTAAAGTTTCCAAACGGTTGTTTTCACAATGCAGGCTGATCAGCGAAGCGAAGTGTTCGATGCCTTTCAGGTTGCTTATTTTCCGGTTACTAACGTCCAAATACACGATATGACGTATATTTTCGACATCAATTTGTCCGTCGGCCTTATCGTCGTATCCCGATTGTATGAGTGCTTGCTCGAAATGCGGGTCGGGGATGGAGACGGCCGGCATGGCGCTACGTTTTGGCTCCGCATTATTGAACAGGATGGCGAATATGTATATGAGCATATGGAGTGGCATTCCTATGTTTTCTTTACGGGATAAAATTACCGTGCGCCGTTGAGATGTTTATCCGTAAAATCCCATAGACATAAAAAATCTATGATTTCCGTGAGGCGAACGGGGATTATATTTCGTTCAGTTCCATTTTAAACCGAAGCAAGCGGTCGGATTGACGGTCCCTGACCATAACGGTGAGGAAATATTGTTTTTGGTTTTTAGGGAAACGTATTTTTACGATAAAAGGGCGCGCTGCCAAAAGCCCGGCCTCCATGCCGTCGGGATATTGTTTGGTGAGCAGGCCGGGTTTTAAAATAAGGATATCCTTGTCGGCATTGAGGAGTTTGACGGAAAAGGAGGGAAAAATTCTTTGATTTTTTTCTTGGAGGCCTGTCAGACCTTCGATGTAGAATTTGTAGGTATGTTCGGGATTAATTTTTCCGTCAGCGACCACTTTTTTGTCCGTTTCGTCCCACAAGTAAGCTTTGGTATAACTCAAGTTCCGGTTTTTGACTTTACAAAAGGCTGCCGGCCGGACGGTAAAAGGCATACGGGCGGCAAGCCTTCCTTGGCCTTTCCGGTCGGTAATGTGAAGTATCCATTCGTATTTATCGTTTTTATCATGCGAGAAAACCATGGGAACGGAGGCGTGTAGCAGGAGCGGTTTGAGTTCGGTGCCTTCAGAAAAAGCATCCAAGAGGCGGGGATTGTGATTGACGGTATCCTTGCCGTTTTTGATGACGGTTAAGGACATGGCCGGATAGGTTTTTCGGTTGATTTCCGTGAATCCTTTTACGTTGTTGAAGAGCATTTTTACTTGTTCGCCGTAAGTGAAGGTATTGCGCGTTTCTTCCATGTCGTTAACTTCCAACCATATACGCTCGCTAGTTATTCCTTCGGGGCGGACGGTTATTATTTCGCCGGAAGTTTTTTCCTTTTTATCGCCGCAAGCCCACAACAAGAAACTTACAGGCAGGAAAAGTGAAATAAGTTTTATCGTTTTCATGAGGATCGGTTTTATAACAAGCGGCCACATTCTGCGTGGAGGACATAGCCGCTATTCCGGATTTATTTCAAAGTCAATTTTTTTGTTATTACGACTCGATCAGTGATTATTCTGACCATATAGATTCCCGGAACGAGTTCCGTGACGTCGTATTGATTACGTTTTCCGTCGCGCAAGACGAGTTTTCCGTTTGTATCGTATATTTCCACACGCCGGATTTCACGTCCGGTTTTAATATAAAAACGACCTTCGGAAGGATTGGGATAAAGCGTTACGTCCGCAAAGATTGCGTTGTCGATGGATTGATAATTACAATCATCACTGAAATAGTGATGCGGATCGATGACGGTCCAGTTGGCGGCGCTCCAAGCCGGATCGTCCACTTGGATGCAAGTTAAGTCCGGATTTCCGGTAGTTTCGAAATCATCGATAATGGTATTGTTTCCGTTTTTCACATTCAATTCGGTGAGCAGATTGTTACTACAGTACAGTTCTTCCAATGCCGGATTTTGCGATACATCCAACGAGGCGAGTTGGTTGTTACTACAATGCAGATGAACCAGAGCCGGACTTTGGGTCACGTCCAGCGAAGTGAGTTGATTATTATAACATTCCAGTTCGGTTAACACCGGTTTTTGCGATAAATTTATCGAGGTAAACTGGCTTCTAATACAATTTATCGTTTCCAATGCCGTGTTTTGGCTTAGGTCCAAGGCGGTGATCGGTAAATCCGATAAGTATAGAGATTCCAGGCCGGTATTGTTGGTCAAATCCAAAGTGTTTAGTTGGGGAAGAGAAGATAGTCTCAAGCTTTTCAAGAGTGTGTTTTGAGACAAATCCAAAGTGGTTAGTGAAGCTTGAGTAATCTCCAGACCTATTAAATTCGTGTTTTGTGTAAGATCCAAAGAAGCAATTTGTGTATGAATTAATATCAAACTATATAGCGTGGTGTTTTGTGATACATCTATCGAAGAAAGCGGAGCGAACTGAATAAGTACCGATTCCAGGTTAGCCAACGTGGAAAAGTTGACCCCGGTGAGCTGGGAACAATGGCTTAAGTTCACACTTTTCAAGTTTATGTTTTGTGACAGGTCCAAATAAGTTGTAGAGGAGTGTGTAATAAGCAGTCTTTCCAGTGCGCCAAAATCTTCCAATCCGGTAAAATCGGCAATGGGTCCTATTCCGATGTTAGTACCCAGTTCGGTTATGTTTTCGATATTCGCCGTAAGGACATAATCGTCAAGGACGGTATCGTAACCTAATGAAATAAGCAATTGTTCGAAATTATCGTCGGGTACGTAGGTTACTTGTCCGTTACAGGAAATGTTGAAAGATTGTTGCGGGTCGATATTGGTCCAGTTGGCGGCGCTCCAAGCCGGATCGTCCACGTCGATACAGCTCAAGGCAGGGCATCCCGTGGTATTGAAGTTGGTATTGGTTATGGCTTGGTTGTTTCCGTTGCGCAGATCCAACGAATTCAGGTTGGTCGCATTATTGGTTTTGACCGACAACAGATTCGGATTTTGCGATAAATCCAGGGATGTGATGGGAGTGTTTTGCAAGGAAATATCTTCCAACAGCGGATTGGCCGACACGTCGATTTGAGCGATTTGCGTTTGGTTGGCATATAATTTTTTCAGTTTAGGATTCTGAGATACATCCAAGTTGGAAACGGGGTTGCCCGAAATATACAAGCCTACCAAGTCGGGATTGTTCGATACGTCGATGTTCGATATATTGTTGTTGGTAGCATGTAAAGAAATCAAACGGATGTTGGCCGAAATATCCAAGGAGGTAAGTTGGTTATTTTGCACTCTCAAGTATTCTAAGAAAGTCAAGTTGGAAATATCCAAAGAAGAGATTTGATTGTCGTTTATGTAGAGATATTTAAGCGACACGAAGTCTTCGATTCCGGTCATATCGGTGATGCCTTTGTTGGCAAGGGGAAGGCCGCCCGTGATGTTTTGAATATTGGCCGTTAGCACATAATCGTCGAGGACGGTATCATAGCCTTGGTCGATTAAGACTTGTTCGAAATTATCGTCGGGTACATAGGTCATCGGGGCGGCACAGTTTGTGCCAAAGGTGTGGTGCGGGTCGATGTTGGTCCAGTTGGCGGCGCTCCAAGCCGGGTCGTCCACGGTGATACAGCTCAATTCCGGGCATCCGGTGGCGTTAAAATAATTGTTTGCAATGGCTTGATTGCTTCCGTTGGCCAAGTTAAGCGATTTGAGGTTGGGGTTGTTTTGAACGAAAACCCGTGTGAGGGCGGGCAACATGCTCAAATTCAGGGTTAACAAATTGGTTTGTTCCAAATATACCTGTTGCAATTGGGTGTTGGCCGAAAGATCCAACACGGTTATGGGATTTCCCGAAAGGGATACGACCTGTAAGGCGGTATTTGCCGACAGATTTATGGTGCCCAAGTTATTTTCGCCGGCATACAAAGTATTGAGATTACTCAATGCCGACACGTCCAAGTCGGTTAATTGATTGTTTGTTATGCTGAGGTAGGTTAAAGCCGTGTTATTGGACAAATCCACCGCAGCAATGTTATTGTTGGAGCAGTTAAACACGGACAGGGAAGTAAAGTCTTCAATACCGGTTAGGTCGGAAATGTTTAAGTTCGTCAAATTCAGCGAAGTGATGTTTTGGATGTTATTCGTAGGAACGTAATTATTGAGTAAGTTATCATAGCCCGAATCGATTAATTTTTGTTCGAAGTTATCATCCGGAATGTAAGTATGTGGCATGGTGCAGTCGTCGCTAAAAAATTGTTGCGGGTCGACAAAGGTCCAAGTGGCGGTACTCCAAGCGGGGTCGTCCACTTGGATGCAGGTCAAACCGGGATTTCCGGTGGTCCGGAATTTGAATGCCAAAGACATAGCCGTGTTGTTTCCGTTTTTTACATTGAGCGAAACAAGTTGATTGTTCTGGCAGTCCAAATGGTCCAATTGCGTGTGTTGGCTCAGATCCAGGTCCGTCAATTGGTTATTCATTACCCATAGTTTTCTCAACAGAAGGTTTTGCGAGAGGTCCAGGTTTGTTAATTGGTTTTCATCACAACTCAGTTCTTCCAAATTCGTGTTGGCGGAAATGTTTAAAGATGTCAGTTGATTATTGCTTAGGTAAAGTTTGACCAATGCGGTATTTTGAGAGAGGTCGATAGCGGTGAGTTGATTGTCGCTCAGCCATAATTCTTCCAACCCCGTGTTGTTTGACACGTCCACGGTGGAGAGGTTATTGTAGCGGCAATTCAATTTGACGAGTGAAGTAAAATCTTCGATTCCGGTCAGGTCCGAAATGTTTTTTCCGGACAAATCCAAGGCGATAATATTTTGAATATTAGCCGTAGGCACGTAATCGTCGAGTACGTTATCGTAGCCCATGTCGATAAGGGCTTGTTCGAAGTTATCGTCCGGCACGTAAGTGTTTTGCGCCGAAAACGTAGTGGCAAATCCTATGCAAAGAAGAAATAAAAGTGTTCTCATTATATTTTTCTTTTATTGGTGATGAAAATTATTGTTTGAGCCATTTTATGACTGCCATCTCGTTGCCGGTTCGCACGATGACGCTATACAAACCCCGGGGCAAATGTCCGGCATTGTAAACTTTACGGCCTGAAGAAAGCCAAAGCGTTTTTCCCGAAACATCTTGAATTTCCACCTCTTTTACCGGATACGGACTGTCGATACGGAAAGTTCCTTCGGAAGGATTGGGGAATAAGCTCACATCTACAATAGCTTTGTCCGGAACGGATTGAAAATTACAATCCAGATTAAAAAACTGTTGCGCATCGATATTGGTCCAGTTGGCACTGCTCCATACGGGGTCGTCCACTTCGATGCAGGTCAAACCGGGATTGCCGGTGCTATTGAACTGGGTTAAAATGGTGTTATTGCCGTTTTTAACGTTGAGTTCGGTAAGTTGATTGTTACTGCAGTTTAATGTTTTTAAATTAGTTATTTGTGACAAATCCAACGATGTAAATTGATTGTTTTGCAAATACAAGAATTCCGGAGAGCCGTTCTGCGGAAAAACTACAGATGACAATTGATTATCGGACAAGTTTAGTTCTTGTAAGGCCGTATTGGAAGTAAGGTCTAAATTGGTTAATTGATTTCCGCTGAGATTGAGATTGATAACAGCCGTATTTTGTGATAAGTCGATGGAGGTTAATTGATTTCCCGGCAGCCAAAGATCCCAAATCATTGTATTTTGTGACAAATCGATGGTGTTGATTTGCGTTTGTTCGATGTAAAGTAGTTGCAAGTTCACCAGCGATGTCAGGTCTATACTTGTCAACGGATTTTGTCCGCAGCTTAAGGACCGTAACGCCGTGTTTTGTGACAGGTCAATTGAGGACAATTGATTGTTGAAACAATACAGGTATTGCAATGCGGTAAAATCCTCGATACCGGTCAGGTCGGCGATATTTTTACTGGCTACATTCAGGCTTGTAACGTTTTGGATATTCGCCGTAAGGACATAATCATCGAGTACGGTATCGTAGCCCAAGTCGATGAGGGCTTGTTCGAAGTTGTCGTCCGGCACGTAGGTCATCGGCGCCGAGCAGTTCGTGCTAAAAGTTTGATGGACATCGATATTGGTCCAGTTGGCGGCGCTCCAAGCCGGGTCGTCCACGTCGATACAGCTCAAGGCAGGGCATCCCGTGGTATTGAAGTTGGTATTGGTTATGGCTTGGTTGTTTCCGTTGCGCAGATCCAATGAACCCAGGTTAGCGGCATTGTTGGTTTTGACCGACAACAGATTCGGATTTTGCGATAAATCCAGGGATGTGATGGGAGTGTTTTGCAAGGAAATCTCTTCCAACAGCGGATTGGCCGACACGTCGATTTGAGCGATTTGCGTTTGGTTGGCATATAACTTTTTGAGTTTGGGGTTGTTAGACAGGTCCAGTGAGCTGATGGGATTGTCGGATATATACAAGCCCACCAAGTCGGGATTGTTCGATACGTCGATAGCCGAGATATTGTTACCGGACATTTGCACGTTAATCAGTTTGGTGTTGGCCGAAATGTCCAAAGAGGTAAGTTGGTTATTTTGCACTCTCAGATATTCCAAAAAAGGTAAATTGGACACGTCGATAGAAGTGAGTTGGTTGTCATTTACATAGAGGTATTTTAGCGAGATAAAATCCTCGATACCGGTCAGGTCGGTAATGCCTTTATTGGCAAGGGGAAGACCTCCGGTGATATGTTGAATATTGGCCGTAAGCACATAATCGTCGAGTACGTTATCATAACCTTGGTCGATAAGCACTTGTTCGAAGTTGTCATCGGGCACGTACGTCATCGGTGCCGAACAGTTGGTGCTAAAAGTGTGATGCGGGTCGATGTTGGTCCAGTTAGCGGCGCTCCAAGCCGGGTCGTCCACTTCGATACAATTTAAGTCGGGACATCCCGTAGTGTTGAAATAATTGCCCGAAATGGCTTGATTATTACCGTTGGCAATGTTTATTGATTTGAGGTTGGGATTGTTTTGTGCTATGAATCGCGTAAGTCCGGGCAACATGCTCAAATCCAGGGTTAACAAATTGGTTTGTTCCACGTATAAATATTGTAATTGAGTATTGGTTGACAGATCCAATACGGCCAACGGATTGTTGGAAAGGTTTATAAGCGAAATGGAGGTATTGGCCGAAAAGTTTACGTTGGACAAATTGTTACCGTTGGCATAAAGTGTGGTCAGGTTGGTCAATGCGGAGATATCCAAACCGGTTAAGTTGTTATTGGTTATACTTAAGAAAGTCAGTGCCGTATTATTAGACAAGTCCACCGATGAAATGTTGTTGTAAGAGCAATTTAATACAGATAAAGAAGTAAAGTCTTCGATACCGGTGAGGTCGGAAATATTTAACCCCAGCAGGTTGAGCGATGTAACATTTTGAATATTAGCCGTAGGCACGTAATCGTCAAGCACCGAGTCGTAGCCCAAGTCAATCAGTTTTTGTTCGAAATTATCATCCGGAACGTAAGTCAAGCCGGCGGAGCAGTTGACACTAAAATATTGTTGCGGGTCGATGTTGGTCCAGTTGGCGGTGCTCCAAGCCGGGTCGTCCACTTCGATACAAGTCAGGTTCGGACATCCCGTGGTATTGAAGTTATTCCCGCTGATGGCCAGATTGTTTCCGTTTCTCATATTAAGAGATGTCAATTGGGTAGCATTGACCGCCGAAAATAATATCAAATTAGGATTGAGTTTAAGGTTCATACTTGCGATTTGCGTATTGTCGATGGATAAGCGTCTCAATTGCTGTAAATTAACGGTTTCGAATTGTGTAATCGGGTTGTGGCTTAAATTGACCTCCCTTAAGGCATTGGCATGGTTAATGCCGGTGAGGTTGTTGTTTTGCACATATAAATTACGCAGGTTTTGCAAGTTACTCACATCCAATGTGCTTAGATTATTATTGCTTACATTTAGTATTAAAAGCGATATGAAATCTTCGATACCGGTGAGGTCGGATATATTTTTACCGGACAGATTAATTGAAGACAGGTTTTCTATATTGGAAGTTAACACATAGTCGTCCAACACGTCATCATGTCCCAGGTCGATTAGGGCTTGCTCGAAGTTATCGTCGGGAACGTAAGTATAGAGTTCACTCCAGCAGTCGAGGCTAAAAATGGTGTTGGAACTTACATTGTACCAATTGGCGGTACTCCATGCGGGATCATCCACCTGAATGCAAGTTAGCGAGGTTCCCGTGGTATTAAAATCGGCACTGGATATATTGACATTGTTTCCGTTTTGAACGTTGAGCCATGTCAAATATATACTGTTTTCCACCCGGACTTTGGTAAGGTTGGGCATTTGTGAGAGGTCTAATTCGGTGATATTCGAATTGGCCGTATATATTTCTTCCAAATTGGTATTATTGGAAAGGTCGAGATTGGTAATTCCCGTCCAGTTGATGCTCAAAATCCTTAAATCGGGGCAATGTGACAGGTCCAATTGGGTCAATTGCGGAGAATTACCCGCCAAATGCAAGCTCATTAACGAACTGCAACCGGTAAGATTCACCGAGCTGATACGGTTGTTCATCACACTTACGTGTCTTAGGTTGGACATACCCGACAAATCCAATGTTTGCAAGGTCTGAGAGTTGTTCCAATAACCGTTATTGCAATAGAGGATTTCTAACGACGTAAAGTCTTGTATTCCCGTAAGATCCTGAATAAGCCGGCTGGATACGTCAAGCGTCGTAATATTTTGAATATTGGCCGTAAGGACATAATCGTCGAGGACGTTATCGTAGCCCAAGTCGATAAGGGCTTGTTCGAAATTGTTGTCGGGCACGTAGGTCAGTTGTGCCGAAAAATGATGCGAAAGCAGAAAAAAAGGAAGCAAGGATAAGATTATTTTTTTCATTTTGGGTAAATTTTTGAAAATGGAATAAGGAAATTTTATCGAATGATGAGACTTCGGTTGACCGAACGCCCGGTACGCTTGAGTTGAATACGCACGAAATATATGCCTTCGGGAAGTTCTTCCAGTTCGTAGCGGTGTACCGGCGCGTAAGTTTTAACGGTTTTTCCGCTTAGATCGGTTATGGACACTCGGCCGATTTCCAAAGGAGTATTTACGATAAAATATTCGGAAGCGGGGTTAGGGAAAATCCCCACATTAACTTCTTCGTTATCAACCGACTGGGTGGAACAGTCCGCACTAAAATACTGTTGCGAATCGATATTGGTCCAGTTGGCACTGCTCCAAGCCGGGTCGTCCACTTCGATGCAAGTAAGATCAGGATTGTTCGTGCTGTTGAATTGCGTAATAATGTTATTATTACCGTTTCTCACATTTAAGGAAGTCAATTGGTTATTCCGGCATTGTATTGTTTCAAGAAGCGTATTTTGGGATAAATCGAGTTGTGTAATTTGATTAAAAATGCAATTAAAAACTTCCAAATTGGTATTATTCGACACGTCAATCGAGGTGAGTTGATTAAAGGCACAGTTTAAATCCGTTAAAGCCGTGTTTTGTGATACGTTTAATGTCGTTAGCTGGTTACCGAAACAACGCAATTGGGTCAGCGCGGTATTTTGAGTTATATTCAACGAGCTAAGTTGACTGTTATTTGCACAGTACAAATAAGTTAAATTCGGATTTTGCGACAGATCCAACGAGGTCAACAAAGTTTGGGACAAACTCAAGGTTTGTAATTGGCTCAGAGTGGAAATATTCAAGTCGGTTAAAGGGTTTTGCGTACAAGACAAATTTCTTAACATCGTGTTTTGCGACAAGTCCAATACGCTTATCTGATTATTGCCGCAATGAAGAACTTCCAATGCCGAAAAGTCTTCGATACCGGTCAGGTCGGCAATGCCTTTTCCGATGATATTGAGTGTAACTACATTCTGAATGTTCGCCGTAGGAACCGAGTCGTTCAATACCGTGTCGTAACCCAAATTTATAAGTGCTTGTTCGAAATTGTCGTCGGGCACATAAGTGTTTTGGGCAAAGGCTTCTCCGGTGAAACTCAAAAGCAGTAAAAAGATAATTTTTCTCATGGATTTAACGAATTATTTACGGGTAAAAGTATTTTTTACATCTGACAACAACTTCTACGAAATCCCAGAGTCGAAAAAAATCTATGATTTCATAGAGGCATTCTTTTCTACAAGTTTTCCGGTCGCTTAATTAACATCCTTAAACAGGCTTCCCACTTTTGTCTCGCGGATGCGTTTTTTAGAAAAAGACGGGTTTGCTTCCGGTTGCGCGTCAATACCAAAACCGCATCAAACTTTTCCCGGACGGGAGCATGATTAGTTGTGTCTTTAAGCAGTTTGTCGGCCAATTCGGATAGTTTTTTCAAAGCATCCCGGTCGAGACTTACCCGTGTAAACGAGCCTCCGTCATAATGGCCCGTGGAGCTTTTTGTCGGCGATACGGGCTTGTACGTCAAAACATTATCCGATATTTTATAGATATTGTTGTTGATATCCACATAAACGATTCGCTCGTAGGACATGGGCGACGACATGTTTTTACACCCTGCAAGCATACAAGCACAACACAAGAACAGCGAAAAACGAAACACTTTTTCCGGCACAAGCGAAATTTTTCCGCTTAATTTCCGCTTAATATATGCAAACGACATCCCGAAAAACCGGGAGGAAAGCGAAATCTATGAAATCATGGATGTAGCAACGGAATATTAAAAAAAATACCGGGTCCGCTTCAAAGTTGATGAGGATTTTAAAAAAAGATTTATTCTAATCGAATTGTAAACCGGGATACCGGCGCCGGAAAAAAGGCGATAAAACATCCAGCTTGTGTTTGCTCTGCCCATCCGGCCCTCATCACTAAAATGCGAAGAATTTTATGTTCATCCGTTTAAAAAATTCATTCCGGGAAATTTTTACAGCCCAGCGTGGCAAAGAATAAATTATTAAGCCTGCGCATTTATTCTAAAGAAAAAAATCACCGTTTTTTTTGGATAAGAAAAAGTTTTTTTATATTTGCAATCGCAAAACCGGAACCGCCTAAAGGTTTACGGGTTTATAAAAGGTGCGGTAGTTCAGTCGGTTAGAATGCCGGCCTGTCACGCCGGAGGTCGCGGGTTCGAGTCCCGTCCGCACCGCAAAAGCAAAACCGCCTCGTAAACGGGGCGGTTTTTTTATTTACCGAACGCATACAGACGGCCGGTTTGATGTGAATTTCCGGACAACCGCGAAAAATCCGCCGCACAAAACCCGGTATCGCGGTTACTTTTCGAGTAATTGTTGAATTTTTTCCATATTCGGTGTCAGAATCACTTCTATACGCCGGTTTTTGGCTTTGTTTTGCGGTGTGTCGTTAGGAGCCACGGGATGGTACTTGCTTCGCCCGGCCGCTATAAAACGTTCGGGGGCGAGATTTTTATTTTTCAACAACTGACGTACTACGGTAGTTGCCCGCTTAACGGATAAATCCCAATTGTCTTCAATAAACTGGTTGCCGCGATAAGGCACATTATCGGTATGTCCTTCAATCATGATTTCAATGTCGGGATGATCGGCCAAAACTTTGGCGATCTTGCCGATAGCACTGGCCCCTTGCGATTTGAGTTTCCAACTTCCCGAGTCAAACAAGAGTTTGTTTTGCATGGAAACATACAACTTGCCGTTTTTCATATACACCTGCAAGCCTTGTTGTTTGAACTCGTCCAATGAGGCCGTCAAACTTTGCTTGACACGATTGAGCAAGGCTTCTTTTTCCGAAATCAAGCGCTCGAGTTCATCGATACGGGCCGAACGTTCGGCCAAGTCCTGTTGCATTTTTTCAAGCAATTCGCGCTCTTTGGCCAAACGTTTTTCTTTTTCTTCAAGCTGACGGATGAGCTCTCTTGTTTTTATGGCTTCGGCTTCCAATGCCGCCGAACTTTTTTGACTCAGCGCATCATACGAAGCCTGTAAGTTTTTGTAGGCCTGTTCGGTCGAGTTATATAATTGCTTGAGCGTTAGATGTTCTTTTTTTAGGTTCTCACAATCCTTTTGTAAAGCTTGATGCGTATTTTCAAGCCGCAAGAGCCTGTTTTTCAAACTGTCGTTCTCTTCTTCCAAGTCCGACAAACGGGACCGGCCGGTATAATATTTCTCTTCAAGTTCGGCATACTTTTGCTTGCTTACGCAAGAGGAAAAAATGACAGACAAGGCAAGCCATATTCCCAAAAACTTTTTCATAACGGAAAATTTTATCATACAAACATACGAAATGATAAAGTAATAACTCTTTAACCCATACAAATATTATCCGGTTTAATTTATAACGGATTAAGATTTTACCGACGCAGATGAATTTGTTGAAAATTTTAACAAAATAAATTGCTTTACCGAGACGTTTTTTGAGTAACTTTGTAATCATGAAATGGAAACTTGCCGCCGAACCCGAAGAAAGCGTAGTCAAACATATTGAAAAGGAACTCAACATACCCTATAAGATTGCCCGCTTACTTGCCCGGCGCGGGATAGAAACCTACGAGCAAGCCCGGAAATTTTTCAAACCCTCCTTCAACGACATTTACGATCCCTTCCAGATGAAGGGCATGGATAAAGCCGTCGAGCGAATTGAAAGCGCCGTTCGTAACCGGGAAAAAATTCTCATTTACGGGGACTATGATGTGGACGGCACCACGGCCGTGGCCATTTTATATTCCTTCTTGAAAAATTATTACGACAACTTGGATTTTTACATCCCCGACCGCAATACGGAAGGATACGGTATTTCATTTCAAGGTATCGATTATGCCCGGCAAAACGAGGTGGCATTAATCGTAGCTTTGGATTGCGGCATCAAAGCCGTGGAACAAATCCGGTATGCCAACTCCTTGGGCATCGACGTCATTATAGGCGACCACCACACGCCCGGCGAAGTACTTCCCGAAGCCTTTGCTATCCTCAATCCCAAACAAAAAGATTGTCCCTATCCCTACAAAGACTTGAGCGGTGCGGGCATCGCTTTCAAAATTATCCAAGCACTCAACATTCGACAGGGAAAATCCATCGACAAAATCATTCCCTACTTAGACCTGCTGGCCGTGGCCATAGCGGCGGATATCGTTCCCATCACGGACGAAAACCGAACCTTGATGTATTTCGGTCTGCAACAACTCAACCTTGCCCCCCGCCCCGGACTGAAAGTATTGATGAAGTCCATGACCAAAACCGAATGGAAGGTCCCGGACCTGGTGTTTATTCTAGCACCCCGTATCAATTCGGCCGGCCGAATGGATCACGGAAAACGCGCCGTGGAACTGCTCATCGAACCCGACGAAATGAAAGCCGAAGAAATGGGTTTGGCTTTGGAAGACAACAACCGGCAACGCAGAGAAACCGATATCAATATCACCGAAGAAGCCTTGCAAATCATTACCGACCACCTGGACCCCGACCAATATACCACCGTCGTTTACGACAAAAATTGGCATAAAGGCGTCGTAGGTATCGTAGCATCAAGACTGATTGAAAAGTATTACCGCCCCACGATCGTGCTTACTTATTCCGAAGCGGACGATTTGTGGGTGGGCTCGGCCCGAAGTGTGAAAAATTTCGATTTATATGCCGTACTGGACAGTCTGCGGGAATATATTCATCAGTTCGGCGGACATAAATTCGCCGCGGGACTTTCCGTAAAACCCGAAAACCTCAAGGCCTTTATCAAAGCCTTTGAGGCAAAAGTGCGTGAAGTTATGCCCGAAGAAATGCGCGAACCCGAATTGGAAATCGAAGAAGAACTGGACCTAATCGATATAACCCCCAAATTTTATCGATTGCTCAAGCGGTTCGAACCTTTCGGGCCGGGAAACATGAAACCGGTTTTCTTTACCCGGGATTTGCGCGATACCGGATTTGCCAAAACCGTGGGAAAAGAAAACCGACACCTTCGGATGTTTGTCATGGACGGCACTACACGCGCCTCATTGGTAGCCATCGGATTCAATTTGGCCGATAAAATGCCACTCATTCAAAACAAACAGCCCTTTTCGGCCGTATATCAAATCGATGAAAATCATTGGAACGGACGAACAAGCCTGCAACTCAAATTGAAAGATATTAAACCCGGCAATCCTTTTGAAAATAAAGGATAATCAAAACACGAAGCAGCGAAAAAACAAAAAAAGTGGGTCCTGGCGGACTCGAACCGCCGGCCTCTGCCCTGTCAAGGCAGCGCTCTGAACCGACTGAGCTAAGGACCCGGTTTCAACATGCAAATTTAATTAATTATTCCTTCAACACCCAATCTCCGCTATTGATCAAAGGCAAGGCTTTTTTATACTTGATTTGTTTTTCTTCTCCGGTATTGACGTTAAGAATGGTTACTATTTCGTTTCGCCCTATTTTTCGCCCTTCCCGTTTGATGGGCGTAGTCACTTGAGGTGGCGCTTGTGTAACGGCTTGCGGTCCTTTCTCCGCCAATTCTTCCATCGACGGAATGTGGCGTTGGGGGTGCGGCCGCCGTCCCGCCGTGGTGTCGGTGCGGGTTTCGGTATAACGCGGTTTTTGACGGCGTTGCTGACGGCTTTCTCGTATTTGATTCGGGTCGGGAGCGGGCAAGTCGGCTTTAAACAGGAACGAAATAACTTCTTTATTGACTTTGTCGAGCATACTTCTAAATAACTCGTATGCTTCGAATTTGTAAATCAACAGCGGGTCTTTTTGTTCGTACGATGCCGTTTGAACCGCCGTTTTCAGCTCGTCCATTTTACGCAAATGTTCTTTCCACGCTTCATCGATAATGGCCAATACCACGTTGCGTTCAAAATCTTCGATCAATTTTTCGCCTTGCGTGTTGTAGGCCTCTTCAAGATTTGTGGATATTTGAATGGTTCGCAGTCCGTCGGTAAACGGAACGGCAATACGTTTGTATTGATGCCCTTGATTTTCATATACGTGTTTGATAAGCGGATATATTCCGTCGGCCGCCCGTTTGATTTTGTCCAGATAATACCGGTAGGCTTTGTCGAAAATCAAATCGACCAATTCGCGTTCGTCTTTGCTTTTAAATGCTTCTTCACTCACGGGCGAACGCATGGAGAAGTTTTTGATGAGTTCGTTTTCAAATTCTTGGAAATCATCCTTTTGTTTGGCGTTTTGAACGATATACTCGGCCAATTCGTAAATCATGTTTACGATGTCCACCCGAAGACGTTTGCCTTCGAGGGCGTGACGACGTTTTTTGTAAACCAATTCCCGCTGCGCATTCATCACGTCGTCGTATTCCAACAAACGCTTACGTATGCCGAAGTTGTTTTCCTCTACTTTCTTTTGGGCGTTTTCGATGGATTTGGTGATGCGTGAATGTTGAATGGCTTCGCCTTCTTTCATACCCAGCCGGTCCAGGATTTTGGCCATTTTTTCCGACCCGAACAGGCGCATCAGATCGTCTTCAAACGAAACGAAAAATTGCGAGGAGCCGGGGTCGCCCTGACGTCCGGCACGTCCGCGCAACTGCCTGTCCACACGTCGCGAATCGTGACGTTCGGTGCCTATAATGGCCAACCCGCCGGCTTTTTTAACGTCGGGGTGCAGTTTGATGTCGGTGCCGCGCCCGGCCATATTGGTGGCTATGGTTACTTGGCCGGGATTTCCGGCTTGGGCAACGATTTCGGCTTCGCGCTGGTGGTGCTTGGCGTTTAAGACGTTGTGCGGTATTTTTCTTATTTTCAGCATTTTACTTAACAGCTCGGAAGTTTCCACGGAAGTGGTCCCTACCAATACCGCACGGCCTTGATTTCGCAAGCGTTCGATTTCGTCGATGATGGCGTTGTATTTTTCACGTTTGGTGCGATATACCAAGTCGTTTCTATCGTCGCGAATTACGGGTTTGTTGGTGGGAATTTCCACTACGTCCAATTTGTATATTTCCCAAAACTCACCGGCTTCGGTAACGGCCGTTCCGGTCATGCCGGCCAATTTGCGGTACATTCTGAAGAAATTCTGCAAGGTAATGGTGGCGTGGGTTTGAGTTGCCGCTTCGATTTTTACGTTTTCTTTGGCTTCAATGGCTTGGTGCAATCCGTCGGAGTAACGGCGTCCCTCCATAATACGGCCTGTTTGTTCGTCCACGATTTTTACCTGACCGTCGAGTACCACGTATTCCACCTCTTTTTCAAACAGGGTGTAGGCTTTGAGCAATTGGTTAAGGGTGTGCAGGCGTTCGCTTTTCAAGGCATATTCCCGGAAAATTTCGTCTTTTTTCTTCATTTTTTCTTCTTCGGGAATGTCCATTTTGTCGATTTTTCCTATTTCTTCGCTTATATTGGGCAGGATGAAGAAATCGGGGTCGGTCAGGCGCGAGAGAAAATCGATACCTTTGTCGGTGAGTTCGATGGCATTGTTTTTTTCGTCGATGACAAAGAACAAATCTTTATCGATAAAGGGCATTTCGCGTTGGCGGTCTTGCATGTAGTAGGCTTCGGTTTTTTGAAGCAATTGTTTCATGCCGGGTTCGCTTAAGAATTTGATGAGCGCCCGGTTTTTGGGCAGTCCTCTAAAGACTCTGTACAGATGTGTTCCGCCTTCCTTTTCGTTGCCTTCTTTGATGAGTTTTTTGGCTAAGGCCAGTTCTTTGGTCAGGCTTTGGTGCTGCGCTTGGACGATTTTTTCCACATAAGGTTTCAACTCGTTGAATTCATGTCTGTCGCCTTGTTCTACGGGGCCGGAGATAATGAGCGGCGTACGGGCGTCGTCGATCAATACGCTGTCCACTTCGTCCACGATGGCATAGTTGAGTTCGCGTTGCACTACGTCTTTCATGTCGTGTGCCATGTTGTCGCGCAAATAGTCGAATCCGAATTCGTTATTGGTGCCGTAGGTAATGTCGGCTTCATAAGCTTTGCGGCGCGCTTCGGTGTGGGGTTGGTGCAGGTCGATACAGTCCACGCGTAATCCGTGAAATTCGTAAAGCGGTCCCATCCAAGCGGCATCGCGGCGTGCCAGGTAGTCGTTTACGGTAACCAAATGTGTGCCTCGACCGGGCAGGGCGTTGAGGTAGAGGGCCAGTGTGGCCACCAGGGTTTTTCCTTCACCGGTTTGCATTTCGGCGATTTTGCCCTGATGCAATACGATTCCGCCCATCAGTTGCACGTCGTAATGTACCATATCCCATTTCACTTGTTTTCCGGCGGCATCCCATTCGTTATGCCAGACGGCTTTGTCGCCTTTGATTTCCACGTAACTTTTGGTGGCGGCCAATTCTCTGTCGAAAGGGGTGGCCGTTACTTCCAGCCTATCGTTTTCTTTGAACCTGCGTGCGGTTTCGCGCATCACGGCAAAGGCTTCGGGTAATATTTCGTTCAGTATGTTTTCTTCAATCGCATATTTTTCGTCTTCCAGCCGGTCGATTTCTTCATAGATGCTTTCTCTTTTGTCAATATCGGATTCGGCGGCGGCTTGTTGGCGTAATTCTTCCTGTTTTTGCTCGATTTCCCGGGTGGCGTCTTTTATTTTCCGCTTGAATTGTATTGTTTTGGCGCGTAATTCGTCGTTGGACAAATTTTTCAATCCGGGATAAATTTCATTGATTTTATCCACGATGGGTTGTAGTTCTTTAATGTCTTTCTGACGTTTGTCGCCGACAAAGATTTTCAATACGGAGTCTAAAATTCCCATAGTGCATTGGCTCTTTAAGTAAAATTCAAATTTACGTCATTTTTTTCTGTTTCGGAAAAACGGAAACGGCAAATGGGGCGATTTGTCGAATTACCGCACCGTACGATAGGAATTTCAATCCGTTTTTTCCTACCGGACATTGTCCCCGAAATACCTTATCTTTGTAGGCAAACGACAGAACCGTTCATGAAAGTTTTGATGATTTACGCCCGGGAATTTTCTTACGAGCCAAGCGTGAAATCTTTAGCGAACTATCCCGATGTTTCTGAAGGAAATTCTTACCGGGATGTTCAAGTGGTGTGCGTGCAAGTGGAATCCGAAGACACGGAAAATCTCAAAGCCAAAGAAACCAAATTGGTCAAGCTGATCAAATGGTTGGCTAAGAAAAACGAAACCCGACGGGTTTTGCTGCATTCCTTCGCCCACTTGTCCGAGAGTAAAGCATCGCCCGGAGTGTCCAAAGACTTTTTCGATAAAGTGGAACTGAGGCTAAAAAATGCGGGATACGAAGTTAATCAAACGCCGTTCGGATATTTTTTGGACTTGAAATTGGATGCGCCCGGCAAAAGCTCGGCCCGTGTTTTTAAAAGCATTTAAGCTATGTTTGAAAAAAAATTAATCGTAAGTTTAAGGCATGCTTCCATCCAACAGCGCGGCTATCCCGTTCTGAAAAATGTAAATTTGGACATTAGGGAGGGCGAAATGGTTTACTTGATTGGCAAAACCGGTTCGGGAAAGACCAGCTTGCTCAAGACGCTTTACGGCGAAATTCCCTTGATGGACGGGGTAGGGATGGTGGCCGGTATTTCGTTGCACAAACTCAAACGCAAGCAAATACCCGAATTGCGAAAACGCTTGGGCATCATTTTCCAAGACTTTCGATTGCTCCTCGACCGGAGCGTGTATGATAACCTGGACTTTGTCCTGAAAGCAACCGGATGGAAAAACAAAACCGACCGGAAAAAACGCATTGAAGAGGTTTTGGAAAAAACCGGAATGACACACGTAATGCATAAAGCCGCCCATGCCCTGTCGGGAGGTGAACAGCAAAAAATCGCCATTGCCCGGGCTTTGCTCAACGACCCCAAATTGATTCTGGCCGACGAACCCACCGGCAACCTCGACCCCGATACACGATTGGAAATCATGGAACTTTTCAAGGAAATCAACAAGTGGAAAAACACCATTGTTATGGCCACGCACGATTATTCCACCTTGTTGAAATACCCCGGCACCACTTACATGTGTCAAGACGGAAAATTTTTTGAAGTAGAAACCGAAACCACCTAACCCCTTGTCCCGTTACTTGCACATTGTGGCGTTTGACAATCCGTATCCGCCCGATTACGGCGGTGCTTTGGATGTTTTTTACAAAATGAAATCCTTACATGAGGCAGGCGTTAAAGTAATACTTCATTTATACACATACGGAAGAAACCAAACAAAACCTTTGGAACCGTTTACCGAAAAAATTTATATCTATCCGAGAAACAAATCCTTTTTCCGCCTGCTATCGTCACGACCTTTTATAGTAAACACAAGGCTGGATGACGGGTTGTCGGAAAATTTAAAGAAAGACGACCACCCCGTTCTTTTTGAGGGAGTTCATACCACAGGACAGGCCGGTAAACTTCGAGAACGTCAATTGTTTTTGCGGGCGCATAATATCGAAGCGGAATATTATGCACAGCTCGCGCGCGCCGAAAAGAACCTATTAAAAAAAATTTACTTTTATACGGAAGCCCGTAAACTCGAAGCCTTCGAAAAAAAAATAGTTCGGGAAATGGACGGAATTTTTTCCGTTCACCCCGACGAAGCCCGTTTTTTCCGCCGACTGCATCCGGTTGCGGAATGGATTCCCGTTTTTCATCCGTTCGAGAAAGTGGCATTGTCCGAAACGACCGAGGATTTCGTGCTATTTCACGGAAATTTGTCCGTAGCCGAAAACATAGCGGCGGTTCGGTATTTGTGGCATGAGGTTATGCGTGGATTGCCTTATAGGTTTGTGGTGGCCGGAAAAAATCCGCCGAACGAACTTGTCCGAATGGCTCACCGGCAAGGATTTGTTTTGGAGCCGAACCCGTCGGACAGGCGTTTGTCCGAATTGATTAAAAACGCCCGGGTTCATTTGCTTTATACCGAACAGAAAACCGGAATAAAACTCAAGTTACTAAACGTATTGTTTAACGGCAAGGAAGTTATCGTAAACGACAAAATGGTGTCCCGAACCCGGTTGGAACCCTTGGTGCAAATCGCCCGATCTGCCCGGGAAATGCAAGAAAGGATAAAAGAAGCATTCCAAAAGAATAATTTTGACTTCCGAAGCGTTATGCTACAACGGGAACAAATCCTGTCCGAATATTACAATAACCGGAAAAATGCCGAAAAGCTCGTCAAGCATGTCTTTTGAAAAAGGAATAAGCCTTATAATTCCCTACCGGAACCACTTGTCTTTTTTAGAAGAAACCTTATCATCGGTTTTCGAGCAGAAGCGTTTGCCCGACGAAATTATTCTCGTGGACGACTGTTCCGAAGACCATCCGGAAGCATTGATTACGAAATTCCGGGAAAAAAGTAGTGTTCCTGTCATTTACAAGCGGTTCGGAATGCACCGGGGCGTTTCGGCGGCAAGAAACGAAGGAATAAAAACCGCTCGATTTTCGCACGTGGCTTTTCTTGATGCGGACGACTGTTGGTCGCCGTGGCATTTATATGAATTTGAACGGGCATTGCGAAAGTTGGGCCGGGTGGATTATTATTCTTCCGCTTCCAGGATTTTTTACGGTTCGTGTCCCGGAAAATTGTCGAACGCTTCAGGTTTTGTTAGCACATCTTATTTGAAACTGGCTATGCGCAATGCCTTAAATGTCAATGCGTCGTCCGTAATTTTTTCAAAGCCTTTGATGGAAAAAACGGGTTTTTTCGATGAAAAATTACCGGTTTTTGAAGACATAGATTACTGGATGCGTGCGGGAAATTTTTCGGAAGTTATTTTCAATCGACGCACAAATGTTTTTATCCGCCGCTCTCAACCCGACAGCTTGAGCAAGCGATTGGAATATTATGATAATCCGTACCTTAAGGATAAATTCACGGATTACTTAAGCGATACCAACGACGAAAGAATAAAAAAATTTTTGCACCTGAACATTTACGGTACGATTATGCGCTTTAAAAAAGAAGGAAAAAAAGCGCCGGCCTTTTGGGAAAAAACATTGGACGAAAGTTTTTTGGATGTAAAACATCGCATCTTTCTTCGGCTACCTTCGGGGTGGGTTCGGATATTAACTCGTTGGAAATAAAAAAACCGCCCGTAAAGGAGCGGTTTTTTTATCAGGACTACGATAAGTTGTTTTATTGTTTGTCGTAATAAATATCCAATTCTCCGGGTGCTCCCCAGGACATCATAATTTGAGAGTCATTAACAAAATTAAAGGTAAAATTATATTCGTCTCCTTGATAGGTTATCGTAACATACAACTTTTGTTTGCTATAGTTCTCCGCCCAAGAGGTTACTTGAAGGTTAAGTGAATTACACGTAGAAGTATTGCTGTCATACATGTAAAGATCCCAAGAAGTTCCGTTTTGGCTTTTATCGAGAACGATTACTTCGTTAAGCCAACACATTACCTCAGGATCGCCCGAGTTGGTTACATCTTGATTTTGAACGATTACCTTGGAGGCATTCCAAGTTCCGACTCCATGAAGTACGGGTTCTTCACATTCGGGACAGTCTTCTTTTTTACACGATGTGGTGCTAAATACCAGCCCGGCCAATACAAACAAAACGAGTAGTTTTTTCATAATAAACAATTTTTAGAATTAATACCACAAATATAAACAAAAAAACCAATATAAATCAACGGATTTCGTAAATCAAAGAAATTTTTTTTTCAACCGGTTATTTCATAATTTTCATCTTTAATTAAAAATCTCATCAAGATGTCGTTTCAAGTTATATCCGCATCGGCGGGTTCGGGAAAAACGTACACGCTGAATTACGAAGTGCTCAAGCTTATTCTGGCGCCGGAAAAAAAACGTTTTGTCCGCAATATTCTGGCGATTACTTTTACGAACAAGGCTGCCAACGAAATGAAATTTCGCCTGTTGAAAACCTTGAAAGAAATCACACGAAAAACGGACACTTCTTTGATAACCCGGCTGTCCGAAGATTTGAAATTAACCGAACAAACCATCGTAAATTCGGCCAGAAAGCGCCTCAAAGAAGTGCTGTTTAACTACGATGACTTGGCTTACTCCACCATCGACACCTTTACCTTCAAGCTCATTCGTCATTTTTCCAAAGAACTCGGTTTAAACACAAGCATTAATGTGGAAATGAACGATTACGAAACCGTGGACGAACTTATCGAAACGTTTTTGCGCAACCTCTCCGAAGACCATCATTTGATAGACGAACTCAAAAACTTAAGCTTGCGTCAAATTGAAGAAGATAAATCCTGGGACGTTTTTCCCGTTCTGTCAAGGCTCAAAAATTACATACTGCCCGACTCATACCGCTATCATATCGAAATTTTGCAATCCATCGACGAAGCTCAAATTATTCGAACCAGAGAAGATATTCGACGGCAAATTTCCGGATGGAAGAAAAAACTTGAAGAAAAAGCTTCCGAACTAATGGAAATAATCAACCGCCCCCACATAAAAAAGTCCGTT
Source organism: Flavobacteriales bacterium (assembly GCA_027065935.1). GTDB lineage: Bacteria > Bacteroidota > Bacteroidia > Flavobacteriales > Flavobacteriaceae > JAADED01. The sequence continues at coordinate 22,449 of JAMONI010000342.1, forward strand.
AGCAGGGTCAACGATTTAATAAATTTACTCGACAAAATATCACAAGGCGAAATCCCCGACCCGAACAAAACCTTCGTCAAATGGTTCGTTAATGCAGATATGGAAACCTTACTCAAAAAAAACGGCGTTTGGGCCGACGAAGACCGGAATGCGGTCTATAACCTGACCCGGAAAATATTTTCCGAATTGACCCGACTCCAAAAACTCGTTATTTTTCTTCGGGCTATAACTCCCTTAAGCCTAATCCGAACCATCGGGGACGAAATTAACCGCTACAAAGAAGAAAACGATGTCATCTTTATTTCGGACTTTAACAAAATCATCGGGCGCGTGGTGAGCGATAATCCCACTCCCTTTATTTACCGGCGCACGGGCGAAAAATATTTCTATCATTTTATTGATGAATTCCAAGATACATCCACCCTGCAATGGGAAAATATCAAACCCCTTATTGCCGAAACCTTGTCTAAAGAGGTGGCGCCGGAAAAAACCGGAAGCGCGCACTTGCTCGGAG
>JAMONI010000343.1 GCA_027065935.1 Flavobacteriales bacterium
GAGTTGGTCGTCACCTATATATACTCCCTCGTCAATCCAAGCACCTTTAAGCACGGGTTTGTCATTCTTTTTACGGAACTCTTTGATAATGCGGGCGGGTTTATTACCCACGTCGGCCAGCATCAGAGCCGTGCTGCCGTGCAGAATGGAGTTTAAGTCCTGAAAATCCTTATCGGATTGATCCATTGCCTTGGATATCAAGGTATTTTTAACCACTTGAAGCTTTATACCGCCCTTGTTGCACGCTTTTCTCAATTCGTAGGTAGTCGGTGCGTCAAGTCCTAATATATCTACAAAATAAATTACGTTATATTCGGACAAACGTTGCTTCAAGTCGGCAATCATCTGTGCTTTTTCTTCACGCGTTCTCATAAGTTTTTTTGTTTTTCGTTAAACGGACTTGGTATCGATTTTGATACCGGGCCCCATAGTGCTTGACATTGCGATACTTTTCACATAAGTTCCTTTGGCCGATGACGGTTTCATTTTAATCAACGTATGAATAAGTTCTTCGGCATTCTCTTTGATTTTTACGGGGTCAAAGGAAACTTTTCCGATGGAAGCGTGTACGATACCTTTTTTGTCCACGCGGAAATCGATCTTACCGGCTTTTACTTCTTTTATCGCTTTTCCCACTTCCATGGTCACCGTACCGGTTTTAGGATTGGGCATCAGACCTCTCGGTCCCAAAATTCTACCCAAAGGGCCCAATTTACGCATCATAGCCGGCGTGGTAATAATGACGTCCACATCGGTCCAACCTTTTTTTATCTTTTCGATGTATTCGTCCATACCCACGTAATCGGCTCCGGCTTCTTTGGCTTCGTCTTCCTTTTCGGGCGGAACCAAAGCCAATACACGAACGTCTTTACCGGTACCGTGCGGTAAGCTTACCACACCGCGTATCATCTGATCGGCTTTACGCGGATCCACACCAAGTCGAACGGCCAAATCTACGGAAGCGTCAAAATTTTCGTAAGAAAGCTCCTTGACCAATTTGGATGCTTCTTCCAGCGTATAAGTTTTGTTTTTATCATATTTTGCCAGTGCAGCCTTTCTTTTTTTACTGATCCTTGCCATAATCGATTCGTTTAATTGGTTTCAAAAGGATTTTCTCCTTCAATGGTAATTCCCATGGAACGGGCCGTTCCTGCAATCATCTTCATCGCCTTTTCAACGCTGAATGCGTTCATATCCTGCATTTTGTCTTCGGCGATTTGTCTCACTTGGTCCCAAGTGACGCTACCTACTTTCCTACGGTTCGGCTCGCCCGATCCTTTTTTGACTTTGGCCGCTTCCAATAGCTGCACGGCAGCAGGCGGAGTTTTGACGACAAAATCGAAGGATTTGTCTTTGTAAACATTGATGGTTACGGGCAACACTTTGCCTTGTTTGTCCTGCGTACGTGCATTAAACTGCTTGCAGAATTCCATAATGTTTACTCCGGCTGCTCCCAATGCGGGTCCTACCGGCGGCGAAGGATTCGCTTGGCCTCCCCGTATTTGGAGTTTGATTACTTTAAAAACTTCTTTAGCCATTTTCTTTTTTCAATTTTAATTTGTTTGTTGGAAGCATTTATGTTTAAGTGCGTAACCGCTTTCTTACTATTATAGTTTTTCCACTTGATAGAACATCAGTTCGATAGGGGTTTTTCTACCGAACATCTTTACCTCTACCTTAAGTTTTTTATTGTCTTCACTGATTTCTTCAACCGTTCCTTCAAAATCCTTGAACAACCCGTGGGTAATTTTTACGGCGTCGCCTACCTTAAAGGGATTGACGATATGGCCGTCGTCCATGGCCATTTCATCCATTTTGCCTAACAATCGGTTGACTTCCTGCTGGGTAATCGGTTCGGGATCTCCTCCTTTAACACCGCTCAAAAAACCCAACACGCCCGGAATATGACGTATTACGTGCGGCACTTCTCCCGACAAATTGGCTTCGATATAAATATAGCCCGGAAACAGCGTTTTTTCTTTGGTTACGCGCTTGCCTTTCTGCATACGCACGACTTTTTCGGTAGGCACTAAAATTTCTCCCACAAAATCGCTCAGTCCGTATTTATGAACCTCGTTTTCGATGAGCGTTTTCACCTTTTTTTCCTTTCCGCTTATAACGCGTAACACGTACCATTTTTTATCTTCGGACATAACTATCGGATTAATTTGTAATAAAGTCCAAGTATTTCCCTGAAAATGTAATCCACTATAAAGATGAACAGTGAAAAGATCAGGGTGAATACCGCTACGACAACCGTGAGTTTTTGCACTTCCTGCCATGTAGGCCAAACCACGTGGTTAATCAATTCGTCGTAAGCGCCTTTTACGTATTCGATTAATGAATCCCACATAATTGTATCTTTATTGCACGGGCAGAGAGACTCGAACTCCCGACACCCGGTTTTGGAGACCGGTGCTCTACCAACTGAGCTATGCCCGTATTTACAGGGAAACGAATTTGACGTTTGCACGGGGCAAACATCAAATTCGTTTTTTATTTCAACAGATCTTGATTAGTCGAGAATCTCGGTAATCTGTCCCGCTCCAACCGTTCTACCGCCTTCACGGATAGCGAAACGCAATCCTTTGTTCAAAGCAACGGGTTGGATCAATTCCACTTCGATGGTCAGGTTGTCACCGGGCAATACCATTTCCACACCTTCGGGCAAGTGAATTTCACCCGTAACGTCGGTGGTTCTCAAGTAGAACTGAGGACGGTAGTTGTTGTGGAAAGGTGTGTGACGACCACCTTCTTCTTTTTTCAAGATATATACTTCGGCTTTGAATTTCTTGTGAGGCGTAATGGAACCGGGTTGTGCGATAACCATTCCGCGACGGATTTGTTTTTTGTCGATACCGCGGAGCAACAAACCCACGTTATCACCGGCTTGTCCTTCGTCCAAGATTTTACGGAACATTTCCACTCCGGTAACAACGGAAGTCAATTTCTCGTCGCCGAAACCGATGATTTCCACAGGATCACCCGTGTGAATGATTCCCGTTTCGATACGTCCGGTGGCTACGGTTCCACGACCGGTGATGGAGAATACGTCTTCGATGGGCATCAAGAAAGGTTTGTCCACGTCACGTTGAGGTTCGTCAATCCAGGTATCAACGGCATCCATCAGTTCTTCAACCGTTTTAACCCATTTGGGATCTCCGTTCAACGCACCCAGTGCCGAACCGCGAATCACCGGTGTATTGTCTCCGTCATAGTCATAGAAAGACAACAGGTCGCGGATTTCCATTTCAACCAATTCCAACAATTCTTCATCGTCCACCATATCCACTTTGTTCATGAACACAACGATTTTGGGCACGCCTACCTGACGGGCCAAAAGGATGTGTTCACGAGTTTGGGGCATCGGACCGTCCGTAGCGGCAACCACCAAGATGGCACCGTCCATTTGTGCGGCACCGGTTACCATGTTTTTCACGTAGTCGGCGTGACCGGGACAGTCAACGTGTGCATAGTGGCGTTTTTCGGTTTCGTATTCCACGTGAGCCGTGTTAATGGTAATACCCCTTTCTTTTTCTTCCGGAGCGTTGTCAATTGACTCAAAGTCTTTTTGTTCGGCAAGACCTTTTTCAGCCAATACTTTTGTGATCGCAGCCGTTAACGTGGTTTTACCGTGGTCCACGTGACCGATGGTACCGATGTTAACGTGCGGTTTGGTTCTTTCGAACTTTTCTTTTGCCATAATTGTACTTTTTAAAAATATTATTTACCTGATAACACTCGCTTGAGCCAATGACGGGATTTGAACCCGTGACCTTTTCCTTACCAAGGAAACGCTCTACCCCTGAGCTACATCGGCTTATCGAGTTGAGCGGGAGACGGGACTCGAACCCGCGACATTCAGCTTGGAAGGCTGATGCTCTACCAACTGAGCTACTCCCGCCTTATTCCTGTGGTGGGGGGAGGATTCGAACCTCCGAAGCTTGCGCAACAGATTTACAGTCTGCCCCCTTTGGCCACTCGGGAACCCCACCTTATAGCTATTTTTCACATATCACGCCAATGATCGTCTTTGGATGAGCCGATGGAGGGACTCGAACCCACGACCTGCTGATTACAAATCAGCTGCTCTAGCCAGCTGAGCTACATCGGCATGCCACCCCTTTGAACGGGCAGGCAAATTTATAAACTTTTTTTTTATTTTCCAAACCTTGTCGCAAGCCTCTATTATCCGCTTCGTCTTTGCCCGGATTAGGCTAAAATGGGCGCTAAAATCAAGGCTACCACCGACATCAATTTGATTAGGATGTTTAACGAAGGACCGGAAGTGTCCTTGAAGGGGTCGCCTACCGTGTCGCCCGTTACCGCCGCTGCATGCGCTTCGGAGCCTTTGGTCAGTTTTTGACCGTTGACTTCCACGCCTTCTTCTATCATTTTCTTGGCATTATCCCAAGCACCACCGGAATTGGCTTGAAAAATGGCCATCATCACACCGCTTACCAACACGCCGGCCAGCAATCCGCCCAACATTTCGGAACCGCCCGCAAATCCCACAATTACCGGGGTCAGGATAGCTATCAAGCCGGGCATTACCATTTCACGCAACGAAGCTTTGGTGGAAATTTCCACGCACTTTTCGTATTCGGCGTATTCGTCGGCACTTTCAAAGGCTTCCAAGTCGGCTTTGTCCCATTCACTTTCGGGTTTATCACCGTATTTGCGCATGATTTCCAATGCTTTTTTCAGTTGGGGGATGCTATGAAACTGACGCCGTACTTCGTCTATCATATCTTTGGCGGCACGCCCTACGGCGCCCATTGCCATTGACGAAAACAAAAACGGAAGCATACCTCCGATCAGGAGTCCGGCCATTACTTTGGGGTCGGCCACGTCGATTTTTTCCACGCCTGCGGTGTGCATATAAGCGGAGAACAAGGCCAAAGCCGTTAAAGCCGCCGAACCGATGGCAAAACCTTTACCTATGGCAGCCGTAGTATTTCCGACGGCATCCAATTTATCGGTTCTTTGACGGACTTCTTTGGGGAGTTTGGACATTTCGGCTATTCCACCGGCGTTATCGGCGATAGGACCGTAAGCATCCACGGCCAATTGAATACCCAAGTTCGATAACATTCCAACCGCCGCTATGGCTATTCCGTATAACCCGGCATAGTGGTAAGCTCCTACAATGGCAACAGCCAAAACCAAAATGGGCAACGCGGTGGATTGCATCCCCACACTCAAACCGGAGATGATGTTGGTGGCGGGGCCGGTGGTGGATTGTTTGACGATGCTCCAAACGGGTTTTTTATATGTCCCTGTATAATATTCGGTAATCATTCCGATGGCAATTCCTGCTACAAGGCCTAGCACAATGGCGATAAACACACCGGTGGATGTGTAGGTTCTGCCTTCAAATGACCAAGACTCCGGAAGGAAATAATCCACAATAAACCAAGAGGCGACAATCATCAAAATTCCCGCTACCAGTTCTCCCGTATTCAATGCTTTATGAGGGCTTCCGCCGTCTTTCACTTTAACGAAAAATGTTCCGAGAATAGATGTAACGATGCCGACGGCGGCCAAAACCAAGGGCAGGAACACGGCATTTAATTGCGTTGCACCGGTAAAAGCTCCCACGCCTATAAATGCGGC
>JAMONI010000344.1 GCA_027065935.1 Flavobacteriales bacterium
TCAAGCGAATGTTGACCACTTCAATACCATCGTATTGTTGTTCGGTCCATTTAATAAGATCTTTCTTTGATTTGCCGCTTGTTTCCTTACGGTAATTCAGCAGCGTATTGTTGGTCATAGTTTTTCGACTGATTCCTTTAAATCCTTCGCCTGTAAATTGAGATTGTATGATATGTTTTGTTATCGAGTGATTTTTAGGGAAGATATCAAGCCATACGGGCGTATCATTTGCTTTGACTACAAGTCCTCTAAAATTTAAAATACGATCGGGTAAGACATTGGGCAGGGCGTATTTTTCCGTGGCATCGAGCAAGTACATTCCGTCACCGATACGAACTAAGGCGATAACGTAATCGAAGGCTCTAAGTGACGGAAACGAAGGGATTCCGTTATTAATGGTGCTAACCAAGACAGGATCGGCTTCTAATCCGGCATAACGCAACATAGCGACTAAGTTCAAGTTAACATCAGCGGAATTGCCTTCTCCTTCTTTATAAGCTTTTGCAATCCCTTTAAAAGACAGATAGCTTCTCCACCCGTTCCATTTGATTTTGTTTTTGGAAAAATTATATACGGCCATCATTTTTTCTTCGGGAGTTTTTGAGCCGGCCAGTATGTTATCCAATTCGGCGGAAAAGTGTTTGCTTTTATTTAACTGATTTCCGAATTGCGTTTCATTCAATAATTTTTCCACGATACTTTTCCAAGAAAAAGCTACTTTTTTTACGGGCATGTTGGGAATATTAATATGTGATAATTCATATAGTAATCCGGATTTGTAGTTATTTATATTACCGGCATAGGGTTCTTTTTTAATGGCAGGCACATGGGCGGTTTCTATAATTTGAATCTTTTCTACAAAATTGAGTTCCGATTGTCCGTGAACAGAACGAAATCCTCCTTCTGCATTAACGGTTTCGTGAAAAGTGAAGGGAATACTTCGTTTTTTCTCTTCCTTTTTGATAGGAGGTATGCTTAGATATCCTTTTGTTCTGGGAACAAAGTAAAAATATTCGGGAAAGGCCAACCTAACCTTGAGTTTTTTGATAGGGATATCTTCTTGCAATACCACTTCGTCAAGTAATAAGAAAGGGGAACGCTTTGTGTATTTCCATTCAATTACCGAACCGGGTTTTACATTTGGCATAGTAAATTTGTATTCATAGTAATGTTCGTTAATTTTTTCTTTAAAGATAGCATCTTTGGATAATTTGTTTTTGACAATCCTACCGTGTTCGAGATTATATGTAAACCCTTTAACTCCGGTTACTTTTTCACGAGATTTTTCGTTGTAATACGCTTTTATTTTCTTTGTGGCTTTTTTTAATCCTTCTTTCGAGTAAATTTTTATTCTCGTATGGTATTCATCAACTAGAATAAAACCTTCATTGGTATCAAAATCAAAATAAGTGTTTCTGTATGAGTATAAAATAGCAGCATCGGCCGAAGTATCGGACGGATAATGTTTTTCAGCCAATTCCGATTTGGACACCTTTCCGAACTTGTATTCCTGACCGTAAAACGAAAAGTAAAAAAAGATTGAAATAATTAAGACGAAATTTCTCATAGCGTTTTAATTTTTCGGTTTCAAAATGATTTTAGATAATTCCGATTTCCATATTTTTTTTCGGAACTTTCTATATGCATCATATTCTTCGGGGTTATACTTTCCGGAATTGATTTGAATGATTCTGTGATACTTGATTTTATTTTCTTCGATTTTTTCTACGTGCATTTCATAAAAACCGAATTTGCTTTTCAATTGAATATCTTTGGGTAAATATTTAATTTGGTACTGTGGAGGTAAGCTGATGATATATGTATCGGTGTCTTTAAATCCCCTTGGAATTTCAAATTCGGTTTTTCTGTCGATTTCTCTGGGTGGAACGTAAGTATTTCTGTTGATTATGTTCGGTACAAACAAAATCGAACCGTCGGAATTTTCTGTGGCGTAATTTTCACTGTTTAGTGATAGTTCTACTTCAAAGGATTTATCCTTTTTATTGTTATTTATATATAATTGGTTCAATTGAAGTTGGTCCAAGTGTCCGAAATATTTTTTTAATACTTTGTTCTGCTCTTCGATCGATAGTCCTTCCAAATCTCCCATGAAATACTCATATTGCGTACCGTAAGCGATAAGCCGGACTTTTCCTTCGATATGTCCGGAACCGGAAAGTTGAAACGTACCTTCAACGTTTAGTAAATTCTCTTCGGGAAGATAGGTGGAGGTATGAATAACTTCACCTCCGTCGGGATATATTACGAATACGTCACGGTCATCTGTAAAACTATTTTTATGACCGAAAGGCAATTTATGATTGGTACACTCCAGCCAAATCGTATCGTTTTTTCCAGGAACGGGCACGCAAAGTATGGCATGATTACCTTGAATGGCTACAAGATTTTTCTCGATATCTCTTTTATCTTTTCCGGCATACACAATCGTATAGTAGGATCTAACATCAGCAGCATCCAACAATGCCAGTGTATATAACGTCAAGGCTTTACAATCTCCGTAACCTAATTTGTCCACTTCGGTTGTGGTCATAGGACGCCAACCTCCGATGCCCATAGCAATGTTAATGTACCGGGTTTTTTGTTGCATATATTCATACACTATTCTCGCTCGCTCCATCGGATCTGACACGCCACGCACCAATTCTTTGACACGGTAACGCACTTCTTCGGATAAATTATTTTGCGGTGCTAAGAGTTTATTATACATCCATCTTCCCAATGAATTCCACGTGCCCGCTTCACCTTTCATTCCTGCCAAAAAGAATTTATCAATGCTTAATCTAACGTAAGGAGCTATTGCCAAAAAATCAGGCGACAAAGCCTCATACTTCAACGCTTCGCCTTGATGTAATTCGTAGGAAACTCTATTCGAAGTACTAATTTTTTTGATGTTATAATTTCCCAAGTTCTTTTCTAATTTTTGAAGCTTAAATTTACCTGAATATAAAAAATCATAACCACTAAATATTACACTTACGTTATAGGAAGGAAACGGTTGCCAATGGGGGATAAAGGCCGTGTATGAACTATGTATTTCATATTCAAAAACAACCGTATAAGGAAATTGATTTGGGGTTCGGTCATATAAAAGAATACGATCGTCCGAATATAAAGTTTGCCGATCGGTTGCCGAAAAATCCTTAAAATCTTTCTTCCTGACTCGGTAAATTTCATTTCCCCGTTCATCCAGAAAAGTTGCTTTGACTTTTTTAATTTTGATAAACGGATCGTAATGCAGGCTTAGCACCCCTAAGAAATCCGCTTCTTTGTTAAGAACGCTAATTACCGATTTCCTCCGAATAATCATTTTACTTTGGTCAATCAATTCTATTTCTTGACGGTCATACTGCACTACAGCATTGGCATTCTTTGTTAAACTTTCCGGAATGCGTGCTATTGAAAAGGTTTGTGAATAAACCTTAACACAATTTATAAATAAAAAAACAGTTGTTAGTATTTTATATCTCAAACTTTTTTTTGTTTAAAATTACAATTTTTTTTTAATATCCGAACATCCGAAATCCGGTATTTTAGCATTTTACCGCAAATACTTCAACATGTAGTCCGCTACGCGAAAACTGTTGGCGTAAATGGTCCAAGTATAAGGGACGCTTCCGCCGGTGGGCATAAAACTTCCGTCGGTGACAAACAAATTCTCCACTTCATGTGCCCGACACCAACGATTGAGCACCGAAGTTTTCGGGTCATCGCCAAAACGAATACCTCCGGCTTGCAGGTTGGACGGCGGACTGTGACTAACCGTCGAACGAATATTTTTCAGCCCCATTTCCTTAAACAAGCGTTCCGTTTCTCTTGCAATGATTCGAGCGGGCACCAATTGCAACGGATGCCCGTCGATATGGATGTCGGCTACGGGAAATCCTCTATAATCCTTTTTACGGCTCAACGTAACAAAACTGCCTTTGTGCGGCAACCAATCGGTGAAAATTTCGAATTTCAATTTTCTAATACGTGTAAAATAAGCGTGTATTTTCTCTTTTAAATCTTTTCCGGTCAATAAGGTGTCGTTTTCCCACTTGAGCTTGAGCGCCTTGGATACGGGATTGGCGTGTTCAAACAAAAAGTCCACGATTCCTCCCTTAATCGGCTTACCGCTAACGGGATGCTTTACTTCGTAAAACGATTGCAGGGTCCGGTTGACAAACACGCCGGGCTTTCGGATGGCTTGGGCCGTTTTCCGGTCGAATTCGTCCAAGTGAAATTCCCCTTCTCCTATTCCTCCCGAAGAAAACAATATGTTCTTCCCTACCAAGCCGTTATTGTTAGCCAAACCCTTTGGAAATTCCTTGTTTTTGCTCAGCAACAACAACCGGACGCTTTCCACGGCTTGTGCGGCCACTACGAAAATTTTACCCGTCGCGGCAAATTTCTTTCCGTCGGGAGTAATAAACCATGCTTGTTTTATCTTATAATGTCCGTCGGTTTCCAAATGATATACGTGGGCATTGGTTATAACGCTTAGGTTTCCCGTCCTTAAGGCATCGTGAATAAGGGCGACACGCGAACTCCCTTTGGCATCGGAAGCACAGCCGTAACTTCCGCAATAATGGGAATAATAACAGGATTTTCTACCATCTTTTTCTTCGGACAAAATGGCCCTAGGGGTCGGTGTTACTTCAAAGCCTAATTTTCGGGCCGCCCGGTCGATGAATGACGAGACGATATTTTCTTCCAAAGGCGGATAGGGAAAACCGGGAGTGGATCTGGGTTCTTGAAATTTATGGGGGACTACTTTGCCCGAAATGCCTATCACTTGCTCCACTTTCGTGTAATAAGGTTCCAAGTCATCATAAGTAATGGGCCAATCGACTATATCCGCTCCGGGAATTTCGCCGTAAACGGATAATAGCTTAAAGTCAACCGGTTTCATCCTTTGAAAATACCCGCTCATTAAATTGGACGAACCGCCCACCATATTGCCGTTCCAAAAGCTCCAAGCCAAGTCACGCGTGGTTTGCGACACTTGATCGCCCCAATCGTCCGTATAGGTCAATACGTGGTATTCGTCTTTAAGATTCGGCACATATACTTCCCGGCGGGTAGCGGTCAGTTCGTCTTTTCTGAAATCTTTTGTCCGGTACCACGGACCTTTTTCCAAAACCAATACGTTGAATCCCGCCCGGGTTAATTCGTAGATAACGGGACCGGCACCGGCACCGCTACCAATAATCACGGCATCAAAGGGTTTGTTGTTTAGTATTTTCAACGAATGAGAATTTTATATACGGCACGTAGTCCGTGATTCTCTTCAAAGATAAATTGATACATACCCGGTCTTAAATATTGAACGTCAATGCGAACCTGCTTACGGGAATTAACCGGAAAATTACTAATATCCCGTATCACTCTTCCCGTCAAATCGGTTATCCGGATTTTTTTCAATGTCATGTTGTTTTGTATCGATGCTATGACGTGGTCCGAAGCGGGATTGGGATAAACGGCCAAGTTTCGGCTCAGTTCGTTTTCTTCAATGGCCGTGGTGCCTACGGTAAAGGACATTACCGCCACGTTGTTGGTTTCGTCACTTTCGTACATCAGCCCGTCCGG
>JAMONI010000345.1 GCA_027065935.1 Flavobacteriales bacterium
TTATGTAAAAAAAGGAGATAAAATCTATTACATTAGAAAGAAAGATTTCAAAAAAGATTATGTCAAATTATTCGGAGATTGTAAGGAGTTCATCAAAAAATATCCCGCCGATAAGGCCAAATGGCGTCATTTTAGTGAATACGTTTTGGAATACACCAAAATACGTAGTCAAAAGGAAAATACGAAGGAAGAAGACAAGCGAAAGTAACCGGTTTATATTTTCATTTAGGCGTGATTTTGACAATATGGAATTTTATATTTTCACTTGACGGGGTTTTTGAAAATAAAGTGGATAAATTTTTCTGTTGTTAGGGATAAAATTTTATGGGAAGCCGGCTTATGGAATTTCAAACTTTTACTTGTTATTAAAAAATCAAAAAATACACCGTCTTATTCTTATCACCCGTCTTTTTTAACCAACCTTCCCTTACGGCTTGTTGCAAATCGCGGCTTGCCGTGGCGGGAGAAATGTTTTTGAATAATTGCATATAATCTTTCCGGGTAAAGGATTTTAGCCCGCTTTGGCGTAAATATGCCAAACGTTCGTCCCGGGTCGGGCGGCGGGCGGGAAGGTTGAGTAATTCCGCCAGCGCTTCTTTCAAAATACCCAATTGGTAGGTAATAAAAGGCGTCGAATGTCCGACTTTATCCGAAAGGGCAAGGGCGCGGTAATAAGCATCTTGTGATGCGGCGATAAGGCTTTCCAAAGGCAGAAACTCAAATACCGGGTTCACTTCCATAAGCAAGCGGGTTTGCCACAGCCGTCCCAAACGTCCGTTTCCGTCGGCAAAGGGGTGGATGAATTCCAATTCGTAATGAAAGACACAACTTTTGATAAGCAGCGGATCCGGGTCGTTTTTCACATACAGCATTAAATCTTTCATTAATCCGGGTATGCGACCGGCGGGAGGAGCTATATGCGTAATTTCGGCACCATGGGCAATGCCGGCACTCCGCGAACGAAACCGGCCGGGATTTTCCATTAATCCTTCCATCAAGATTTTATGGGCTTTTTTTAGCGAAGCCAAAGAATACGGATTGAATTCCGCCAGTTGTTCATAGGCGCGAACGGTATTCATGACTTCCAAAATGTCTTTCTTGGGACCTGCAACGGGGCGTCCGTCCAACAGCGCCATGATTTGTTCTTCGCTTAGCGTATTGCCTTCGATTTTTAAGGTGCCGTGTATGGTCTTGACAACATTTCGCTTGCGCAATTGCGGGAAAGGTTTATCCAAATGCAAGCCTTCCACTTGTCCTAACAAACGGGAAATGTCCGTCAATAAGTGCAAAATTTCCGGCGTAATCTCATAAGGCGGTTTCATTGATAGTATCATTTGATAGTATCAAAGGTAATGTTTTTTGAGAAATGAAATTATATTTTTATTGAATGAGATACGTAAAGAACACGTTGTGCTTTATGGAAACGGATTTGGGATTTGTCCCGAAGGGATTCCTATGGGAGGATTTAGGATTTAGGATTTTCTTGAAAATGAACAAAATAGATGAAGTTAAATTTAAAGAAGACGTTAAAGGCATTTAGCACACAGCATTCCGGCAAGAACATAAGAAAAAATAAGTGAAAGCAATTCATTTTAATAGCAAAAAGTATTCACAAATCATTTAATTCAAAATGGATTTATATTTTCATTTAGGCGGGATTTTGAAAATATGGAAATTTATATTTTCACTTGAAAGCATTTTTGAAAACAAGAAACTTTACAATTTCCTTTTTGGAAAGTCCTTTTTCATTCAACGGATAATGTTTCTTTTCGTATTCTTCAATGCGCCATGCCAACATTTCCAACTCATCCCCTTCCGGCGTGCCGGGAACGGCATCGAATATTTTTTCCAAACGCAACGATGCTTGTTGGTATTTGGTTTTGGTTTTTATGGGGTTGGTGGTCATTTATTTTTTAATACCTCTCGCAGGCTCCTCCCCTCCATCCCCGCCACTAATAGTATATACCCCACCAAAATAGCCAATTTCACGCCCCAATTATCCGCCCATTTTTCATACATCCAAAAAGAAAGGGCGGTGGCAATGAGCAAGTAAAACAAAATCTTGCCGGTGGGATAAGGAATGCGGTAATGCTTGCGGCCGAAAAAATAGGAAAGCAAAGCCATGACGGAATAGGCGGCCAAGGTCGCCCAAGCGGACGCCATAAAGCCGATACGGGGGATCATGTAAATATTGAACAATACGGTAATCAAGGCGCCGATAGCCGAAAAAATCATACCGTAGCGGGTGCGGTCGGTGAGTTTGTACCAAACGGAAAGGTTAAAATAAATGCCCAAAAACAAGTAGGCCGTCAAAATTACCGGTACAATGTCCAAAGCCACCAAATATTCGGGACGTTTGATAAAAATCCGGACAATCCACGGCAAAAAGGCAATCACGCCCAACAAAAGCACGGTGCCGGCTATCACAAAGAGTAACATCACGTTGGCATACTGGGTTTTGGCGTCTTTTTCTTTGTGTTGGTTGAAATAAAAGGGTTCGGCGCCCAAGCGAAAGGCGGTGATATACAACACCATAAATACGCCTATCTTGTAAATGGCGGCATAAGCCCCCATGATATCGCTTCCGGCTATGTAGTCGAGAGCCAGTTTGTCGAAGTTTTCATTGATAATATAAAAAATCCCCGCTAACATCACCGGCAAACCGTAGCGCAACATTTTGGTCCATAAACCTCGGTCGATACCCAATTTGAACCGGAAAATTAAAGGGAGAAACAACAAAAAAGTGGTGAACGAAGCAATCAAATTGGCAATGAAAATATAATACACCTTCGGCTGAGAAACATACCATTTATAAACCGGACTTCCTTCCCGCACCCAAAGCGGAATCCATAAAAGAAAAATCAAGTTGAACAAAGCATATACCGATACATTAAAAATCCTGTAAAAAGCAAATCGCAGCGGCCGGTGCATCACACGCAAGTAGGCGTAAGGAATGACCGTCAGCGTGTCCAAAAAGAGAATGGAAATGAAAATCAGATAAATCCGTTCGTCCACGTCCATCAGATCAATGAGCGGACTTCTTAACCCGAAAAGCAAAAGCACAAACAAAACACCCGAAATCAATAACGTGGTAAACGCCGTGCGCAAAACTTTCAAATCCTTTTCATAAAGTGTAAAAAAGCGGAAAAAAGCCGTCTCCATGCCGTAGGTAAACAGCACATTGAAAAAGGCAATCAACACATAAAACTTCGTATTGACCGAATAAGCCTCGGGCATCAATACCTTCGTATGCAACCCCACCAAAAGCACATTGACCACCCGGGGCAATACCGAAGCGATACCGTAAACGGCCGTATCACGCGCAAAACGTTTGTAAATATTCACTGACAATTCATTCGGCAAAAACAAATTTAAGGAAAAATACATTCCCCGTAATTCCATATCAATCCACCGGTATAGTCCAACGGCTTTCGGGAATAACAATCGACAATTTTAATCGTGCCAACACGGGGAGGCATCATTTTTGAAGCGCATTTCCCGATTGGAAAAATTCACGTAGTTTTGTAACTTTAATTATCAAGCCGTAACAATTATGGGAATCAAAGAAATATTAATCGTCGCACTTCAATTTTTGCTGAGCTTATCCATTTTGGTCGTATTACACGAACTGGGTCACTTTTTGATGGCGAAGTTGTTCAAAACCAAAGTGGAAAAATTTTACCTGTTTTTCAATCCCAAATTTTCCTTATTCAAAAAGAAAATAGGCGAAACGGAATACGGCATCGGATGGTTGCCCTTGGGCGGATACGTTAAAATAGCCGGTATGATCGACGAAAGCATGGACAAGGATTTCCTCAAATCCGAACCCAAACCTTGGGAATTCCGTAGCAAGCCGGCTTGGCAACGTTTACTTATCATGCTGGGCGGTGTTATGGTCAACATCCTGCTGGCCATAGTCATTTACATAGGAATCGCTTATACTTGGGGCGAAGCCAAAATTCCGCTCAACAGCTTAAAAGACGGCTTGTGGATACAAAATTCCGTATTGGAAGAAGTGGGACTGCAAACCGGCGATAAAATCCTTGCCATCAACGGCAAACCCGTGCATTACTTGGAAGACATTCTCAAACCGCCCACCCCGCCCATCCTCACCGCCAAGGAAGTGGAAGTGCAACGTAACGGACAAAACCTGCGCATTCCCATTCCCGACGATTTTATCAACCGCTTGGTGGAAAACAAACGTAAAGAAGGATTACTCGGCCCCCGGGTACCTTTTATCGTAAACCGCACACTTCCCGATTCACCCAACCGAAACGTAGGATTGCAAAAAGGCGACGAAATCATCGCCGTAAACGGACAACCGGTTACCTACATGGACGAAATCGTGGATATTTTTCAACAATACAAAGGCAAAGAAGTTAAACTGACATTAAAACGCGGCCAAACAACCGTAGAAAAAACGGTAAAAGTATCGGAACAAGGAAAAATCGGGGTGGAAACCTATTTGGACAAAAACATAATCAACCAACGCGGACTTTACAGCGTAACGTATGAAAAATACGGACTTTTGGAAGCCGTAAAAAAAGGTTGGAACACCGCCTTGCAAACCATTTCCGGTTATTTGGACCAACTCAAAATGATTTTCAACCCCTCCACCGGCGCTTACAAAAGCGTAGGCGGATTCATGACCATGGCCAAAATCTTTCCCACCGATTGGGACTGGCAAGCCTTCTGGAAAATCACGGCATTCCTTTCCATTATGCTGGCCGTATTAAACCTGCTACCCATTCCCGCCCTCGACGGCGGACACGCCATGTTTACGCTATACGAAATGCTCACCGGACACAAGCCCGGAGAAAAATTTCTCGAAAAAGCACAAATCGTAGGCTTTATACTTTTACTCGCCTTGTTAATCTTTGCCAACGGTGCCGATATCGTCCGGCTTTTCAACAAATAAATAACCGCAGTGTGAAAATCATCTCGTTCAACGTAAACGGCATCCGCGCGGCATTACGCAAAGGCCTCGGACAATGGCTCGTCGTCTCACAACCCGATATCATATGCTTTCAGGAAATCAAAGCCACCGAAGACCAAATCGACCGAAAACTTTTCGAACAAATCGGATACCCGTATCAATATTGGTTCCCCGCCCAAAAAAAAGGCTATAGCGGAACGGGTATAATCTCTAAGAAAAAACCCGAAAACGTCAAATTCGGCACCGGAATCGACTTTATGGATGCCGAAGGACGCAACATTCTGGCCGATTTCGGAAATTTCAGCATCATGAGCCTCTATCTTCCCAGCGGTACCAACGACCAACGCCTGTCCGTCAAATTCCGGTACATGGACGCTTTTTACAAACACACGTCCGACCTCTTAAGCAGAATCCCAAACCTCATCATCAGCGGTGATTTTAACATCTGCCACAAACCCGTCGATATTCACGACCCCGTTCGCCTGCAGCACGTGTCGGGTTTCTTGCCCGAAGAACGGGCATGGCTTTCGGCTTATATGGACTTAGGCTTTATCGACACCTTTCGCCTGTTCGACCCGCGACCCGGACAATATACTTGGTGGAGCTACCGGGCCGGTGCCAAACAACACAACAAAGGCTGGCGCATC
>JAMONI010000346.1 GCA_027065935.1 Flavobacteriales bacterium
TGATGAAACACAATTTTTTTGCCGGTCCCGGTATTTTGCCCGCACAAGTATATAAGCAAGCGCAAGCAGCCATTGAAGACTTTTCCGGAACGGGAGTTTCGGTGCTTTCGATATCGCACAGAAGTGCCGAATTTACCGAAGTAATGGAAAAAGCCCGCAGTTTGGTAAAGGAACTGTTGGGTTTGGACGACGATTTCGAGGTCTTGTTCTTACAAGGAGGCGCAAGCATGCAATTTTTACAAATACCGTATAACTTGATGAAGCAAAAATCCGCTTATTTGGATACCGGAACTTGGGCGTCCAAAGCCATAAAAGAAGCCCGTTATTTCGGAAAAGTGGAAATGGTGGCTTCCTCCTCCGACCGTAAATACACCTATATACCCAAAGATTATGAAATTCCACTCGACGCCGATTATTTTCACATCACTACCAACAATACCATTTACGGCACCCAAATGCATCACATACCCGACGCACCGGTACCTATAGTCGCCGATATGAGTTCGGATATTTTCAGCCGTAAAATGGATTTTAACCGTTTCGGACTGATTTATGCCGGCGCACAAAAAAACATGGGTCCTTCCGGAACGGTTATGGTAGCCGTGCGAAAATCACTGTTGGGCAAAACCGGCCGAGAAATTCCCACGATGATGAATTACGAAACCCATATAAACAAAGACAGCATGTTCAATACTCCGCCCGTGTTCGCCGTTTTTGTATCCATGCTCGCGATGCAATGGGTCAAAGACCGGGGCGGCGTGGAAGCTATGGAAAAAGCCAACCGGAAAAAAAGCCGGTTGCTTTATGACGAATTGGACCGGAATCCTTTGTTCGTTACACACGTTGCCCGGGAAGACCGGAGTATGATGAACGTAACCTTCGATCTGAAGGACGAGGCCCTCAAAGAAAAATTCGATACCTTGTGGAAAGAAGCCGGCATTGTGGGCTTAAAAGGCCACCGCAGTGTGGGCGGTTACCGGGCTTCGCTATACAATGCCCTGCCCGAGGAAAGCGTTCAAGTATTGGTGGATGTGATGAAAGAATTGGAACGTCAAGCATAAAAAAAATCAGCACAATGAAAAAACTCAACATTTTAGCCAACGACGGAATAGCGGCCTCGGCCCGCATGCAATTGGAAAAAGAAGGACATCGCGTGTTTACCGAAAAAGTGGAACAAGAACGCTTGGCCGATTTTATCAACGAAAACAACATTCAAGTACTTGTCGTCCGCAGTGCCACCAAAGTAAGAAAAGACTTGTTGGACAAGGTCAAACCCTTAGGATTAATTATCCGAGCGGGAGTAGGTTTGGATAATATCGATACGGATTACGCCGCACAAAAAGGAATTACCGTACAAAACACACCCGGCGCTTCATCTCATTCCGTAGCGGAACTGGTGATGGCGCATCTGCTCGGCGGCGTACGATTCCTTCATCAAAGCAATAGAGAAATGCCGCTGCGTGGCGATACGGACTTTAAAGCGCTCAAAAAAGCCTATTCGGGAGGAACGGAGGTCAAAGGAAAAACTTTAGGTATCATCGGTTTCGGACGCATAGGAAGAGAATTGGCCAAAATGGCTATCGGGTTGGAAATGAAGGTTTTGGCCTACGACCCGTTTATTGACGAAGCGGAACTTCGCCTGATATTTTTTGACGGACAAAGCGCCGGTTTTCGCATCAAAACCGTGACCAAAGAAGAAGTTTTAAAAAACGCCGACTTTATCAGCTTGCACGTTCCCGCACAAAAAGAACCGGTCATCGGGCCCAAAGAAATGGAAATAATGAAACCCGGGGCCGCCATAATCAACGCCGCACGCGGCGGTGTGGTAGATGAAACGGCCTTGATTAAAGCCTTGGACGAAGGAAAATTGTCCTTTGCCGCACTGGATGTTTTTGCCGACGAACCCACACCACCGGTGCGCTTACTGATGCATCCCAAACTTTCCTTAACACCGCACACCGGAGCTTCCACCCGTGAAGCCCAAGAGCGAATCGGTAAAGAAATCGTAAATAAAATAAAAGACTTTGCTTCGTAAGGTTCAAAAGTTTCGCAAGTATCAACGCAGCCTTTTGATGCTCGTCTTAACGGGTATCATTTCGGCTATTTTGTGGCACTCCTACATATTGTTCAAACACATCAAAGAACAGGAACGGGTCAAAATGGAAATCTGGGCCGACGCCCTTCAAAAAATTATCGATTCCCCCTTAAACGCCGATGTAGGGTTGGCCCTAAAAATCATCTCGAAAAACAAGGATATTCCCG
Source organism: Flavobacteriales bacterium (assembly GCA_027065935.1). GTDB lineage: Bacteria > Bacteroidota > Bacteroidia > Flavobacteriales > Flavobacteriaceae > JAADED01. The sequence continues at coordinate 2,263 of JAMONI010000346.1, forward strand.
TCATCATGACGGACAGTACGGAGCGAATTATCGAAGTTTATAATTTGGACGACATAAAAAACGATTCGGCAAAACTTTACCGTAGCCTTAAACGGTTCAAAGCCCAAAACGATGCTTTCCGGGTGAATTTGGAAAACGGTTATCAGAAAATCTACTACGGCGATTCCCGTATTTTTAACACCTTAACCTGGTATCCGCTCATTCTGACCCTTATCTTGGGATTGTTTATTCTCATCGGATATTTGTACTACCGCTCGGCCAAAATGTCCGAACAAAACCTATTGTGGGCCGGAATGGCCAAAGAGGCGGCCCATCAAATAGGAACCCCGCTTTCGTCACTGATAGGCTGGACGGAACTGATGAAAACCAACCCTGAATCGGTTTCGGTCGAAGAACTGCAAAAAGACATCTACCGCTTGGAAACCATAAGCCGCCGTTTCTCCAAAATCGGTTCCAAACCGCAATTGGAAGCGGAAGAACTTAACGACCAAATCCGCCAGGCCGTTCAATACTTTAAATCGCGCATTCCGAAACATGTTGCGCTTTCTTTCGACCCCTGCCAAAAACCGCTCCGGGTGATGATGAACAAAGAATTGTTTCAGTGGGTTATGGAAAATCTCATAAAAAACGCCGTGGATGCCATGCCTTCGGGCGGGAAAATACATATCGAAACCCGGGAAAACAACGGTTATGCCGTCATCGACATTTCCGATCAAGGTCAAGGAATCCCCAAAAAACACCGTAACAAAATTTTCGATGCCGGATTCTCCACCAAAAAACGCGGTTGGGGGCTGGGATTATCCATTGTCAAGCGCATAATAAAAGATTTTCATAAGGGACAAATCTTTATCCGGAACAGCGAACCGGGCAAAGGAAGCACCTTCAGAATAAAATTAAAACTTGTAAAATAAGTTATATTTGTAATGATAAAACACATCCGACATGCTACGATTCGCCCTTTTACTTCTTCTTACCACAATAATTATCAAGGCAAACGGCCAAAGTTTTAAAGAACCCGAATACGTCGGGTTCGAACGTATGCGGGCACAAAAAAAGCTGTCGGGACAAGCATCGCTCAACACCGGAAATTTCGACTGGGTGTACCAACGCTTGCATCTGCAGGTGGACCCGAGAAATACGTTTTTATCGGGCGAAACGGCCGTCTATTTTTCCTTCAATACCGCAAGCAATCGAATTGTTTTCGATTTATCTTCGGGACTTACGGTGCATTCGGTGACCTATCACGGTCAACCGGTGAGTTTTTCTCATAATTCCCAAGACGAGTTAATCGTCACCTTACCTGCCCAAGTAGCACCCGGCGTTTTGGACTCGGTGCATATTAACTACTCGGGAAATCCCGCCAATTCGGGGTTGGGGTCTTATACCATCGATACGCATAACGGTGTTCCCGTCTTATGGACGCTTTCCGAACCCTACGGCGCCAAGGATTGGTGGCCTTGTAAAAACGATTTGACCGACAAACTCGATTCGATCGACGTGGTTTTGGAATATCCCGCCGAAATCAACGGCGAAACCATGCAGGGTGTTTCCAACGGGATTTTGGTCAATGAATACATGTCGGGAAGTAACAAAATTTCACATTGGCGGCACCGGCACCCCATCCCTGCTTATTTGGTTGCCATCGCCGTAACCAACTACGTCAAATACACGCATCAAGCCGGCATTTACACGCCGTTTCCGGTGGACAACTACGTATATCCCGAAGATTATAGTTATGCAGCGTCTTCCACGCCGGTAATTGTGAGCCTGATGAATTATTTCGAAGAGAAATTCGGCGAATACCCCTATTCGGACGAAAAATACGGCCACGCTCAATTCGGTTGGGGCGGGGGTATGGAACACACCACCGTTTCGTTTATGGGAAGCTTCGGGCGAGGATTGCAAGCACACGAGTTAGCCCATCAATGGTTCGGCGATGAAATTACCTGCGGGAGTTGGTCGGATATTTGGCTCAACGAAGGTTTTGCCACCTATGCCGAAGCGCTTACGCAAGAACACTTGGACGGAGATTATGCCTTCCTGCAATGGCGCATCTATGCCAACAACCTGATCATTCAGGAGCCTCATGAATCCGTGTATGTGTACGGAAACGATACACTCGATGTGGGGCGTGTGTTTTCCTGGCGTTTGTCTTACTTAAAAGGCGCTATGGTATTGCACATGCTTAGATTCAGAACCGGAGATTCGGTTTTTTTTGACATCTTACAAACCTATCGTAATCTAAGGCGTAACGATTTTGCCCGTACCGACGACTTTAAAGCGGCGGTAGAGCAAGTTACCGGCGAAAATTACGACGAGTTTTTCAACGATTGGGTTTACGGAAAAGGTTATCCCTTCTTTACGGCCCGGTGGGCTTTGCTCCCGGCCAACACTTACCGTGTAGAATTGCAACAAACCCCTTCCGATGCATCGGTGGATTTTTTCGAAACACCCGTCCGCTTGAGATTTTCGTCGAGTTCCCACACACAAACTTATGACACCGTAGTAAACTTTACGCAAAACAATCAAGTCTTTATTATCAATGCCGACAACGCCTACGACCAATTGCAGATTGATCCGGACTTTGAAATTATCCGGGGCGGCACGCAAGTAATGTTTACGGGAAATTTCGACTGGAACGGAGAAGAAATCATCATATTTCCCGTTCCCGCCACGGAATATATCCGGGTGTTTCACAAAAATGCGGACGAAGTTCAACACATGTATATTTTCGATTCCGGCGGACGTATTTTGTCGGACCGGCTTCCGGCCAACCGCATCATCGACATTCGTAATTTAAGTAAAGGGGTGTATTTCATCGGGTTTTTGTATCGAAACGGGACTTATCAAGCTGTTCCTTTTTTGAAAAATTGAAAAAGAAATCCACATATTATTCGCCCGAAGAGATTAAAAAAAAATTGGCACGCTACTGTGCTTACAGGGACCGTTCCACTTATGAAGTGGAAAAAAAACTCGACGAGTACGGGGCTATACCCGAAGTAAAAGACCGCATTTTGGCGTTTTTGATGGAAGAAAATTTTTTGGACGACGAACGCTTTGCCCGGAGTTTTGCCCGTGGAAAATTTCGTATAAAATCTTGGGGAAGACGAAAAATCGGCGAAGTATTGCGCCGGCACCAATTAAGCGACTATTATATTGAAAAAGCCATGGAAGAAATCGATGAAAACGAATATTCGGAAAAAATAAGGTATCTTATACGAAAAAAATTACGCGAAACCCGTTTTTCAACCCCATGGGAAGCCAAACGAAAGATTTACCGATATTTGCTTCAAAAGGGTTATATGCC
>JAMONI010000347.1 GCA_027065935.1 Flavobacteriales bacterium
CACTGTCATACCCGGCCGAAGGCCACAGTTTTTCTTCAAATTGTTTGGCGCCGAATCGTTGAATGATGATTTCGGGAATAAAGGGCAAAAGTTTTCTTGTGGTCCGGTTTTGTTCGAGAAGCAAGTCGTTGGGCGGAAAGGTATTGCCGAACACGGCTTTTTCAATTCGCCCGGGCATGGTTTTGACCAAATATTGTGCGATGTAGCCGCCCATGGAAGTGCCCACCACCAAAAAACGCCCTGTCTTTTCTTCGTTCAAAAGGGCTTCGATACCTTTACGGGCATCTTCCAAATTGTCGATTTGGGCGGGGAGGGTAAAGCTGATGATTTTGTAGCGGTTTTCCAATGTTTCTATTTGGCGCCACCACAAGTCGTATGCGCCGCCCATACCGTGGATAAAGAGTACGGTCCTGTTGCCGTTACCGGCTACCGTATATTTCCATTCGATACCGTCAACGTGGAGGGTTTTTACGGGTTTTTGATAAAAGGCGCGCAAGCTACGCGATACCCGGTCGTCTTTGCCGTAGATTTCAAAAAAATTCTGCCGGCGGGCCGGAAAGAGGTATAAAACCGCAATGGCCGTAATCCCAACGGCAAGCCATAATAGGGTGCGTTTTTTCATGGGGTACAGGGGTTTGGAGGGTTCGGGTAATTTTAGTCACGGTTCGGGGCTATTTTTCGGCCAATTTTAAGCAATTTTCATTAAATAACCGTTAACCTGTTTTAAGAACGCAAAATGAGTATTTTTTTTTGGTCCGAGAGAAACAATAAATTGTTGACCGTGAAGTAATGCGGTCGGGACGTGTGTGGAAGTTTTCCGGGCCGAGTTCCGGTCAACTACCGAGCAAGATGATATTCCAAGTGAGGTCTGTCTGCAACTCATACAATATGCGGTGGTGCAAACGGTTGGGACGGCCTTGCCAAAATTCCATTTGTTGCGGTTTTACGATATAACCGCCCCAAAAAGGCGGACGCGGAACGGGCTTTTCTTTGAATTTTCTTTCCGTTTCGCGGTACCGTTCTTCCAAGGCTTCAAATGAAGGAACCGGTTGGCTTTGGGGGGATGCCCATGCGGCCAATTGACTTCCGCGCGGCCGGCTTTCAAAATATCCGTCCGACAGGTTTTCCGGTATTTTTTCGGCCACGCCTTTGATAATGACTTGGCGTTCCAATACGGGCCAGTGAAAATGAAGCGTTACCTGTGGATTGACTTCAATGTCTTTTCCTTTGTTGCTTTCGTAGTTCGTATAAAAAATAAAACCGTCCCATTGAAATTTTTTCAACAGCACGGTGCGCAATCCGGGAAATCCGTCCCGTCCTATGGTGCCCAACTGCATAGCGTTCACTTCCACACAATTTTCGTTTTTTTCGGCTTCATAAAACCAATCTCTAAACAGTTCCATGGGGTTTTCGGGCAGTTCTTTGTCGTTGAGCCTGAATCTGCCGTATTGTCGCCGATAGTTACTTAAATCTTTTTCGGGTTTACGAGCCATGATGTTAAAAAATTACGCTTTTTCCTTCATAAGCCAATTCCGTTTGCGGAAACACACTCCGGGCTTCTTCGAGCAAAAGGTTCAAGTCACGATAACGCGACGAAAAATGCCCGATAACGAGTTTTCCTACCCTTGCCGTCCGGGCTATTTCGGCCGCTTGCCGGGCGGTACTGTGAAAGGTCATTTGCGCCAAATCCTTATCGGTATGTGCAAAGGTGGCTTCGTGATACAGCACATCGGCTTCTTCGATATAAGGTATGATTTCGGGCAAATAAGCCGTGTCGGAACAGTAGGCGTATTTGCGCGGGCGAGGTGGCGGAAGGGTGAGTTCTTCGTTAGGAATTACCTTACCGTCATCGGTTACGAAATCTTTGCCTGCTTTAAGATTGTTATAAGCCCATATGCCTATTTCGGGATGATTTTTAATGGCGTCCATGTTCAGTTTGCGCGGTTCAGGCTTTTCCGATATGAGAAATCCGTGTGTTGTGATGCGGTGTTTGAGCGGAAATGCGTGAACGGTAAACTTATCGTTATCCGATATCAATTGCAAACCTTCTCCGGAAACGGGATGAAAATGGAGCGGATAGGTCAGTTCCACTTGGGTGAACTTGAATACTTGCCCAAGCAGTTCGTTCAGTTCGGGAGGGCCGTAGAGGTGCATTTCGGTTTGCCGGTTTAAAAGTCGGAGGGTGGAAAGAAATCCGAAAAGACCGTAAACGTGGTCGCCGTGCAGATGCGAAATGAAAATATTTTTGATACGTCCGAATTTGATACCGAACCGTCGTAATTGTGTTTGCATGCCTTCACCGGCATCGATAACAAGCCATTGGTTTTTGACCAACAGGGCTTGAGACGTAGGGTATTCGTCCGGTTTGGGCGTAGCGGAATGGCATCCCAAAATACGCAGTTCCATCGGCTTATCCGTATAGATTATAAAGGATAACCACCACGACAACGAACAATACCAAGAGGAAAACCGCCGTTCGTTTCATTAAATTTTCCTGATGTTTGAGCCGTTTGTTGAGATTTTCCAGGATTTTTTCTTGCACGTGCGTGAGTTGTTCGAGGTTTTCCAAACGTTTTTCCAAACTCATAAGGGTAATTTTTGTTTCACCTAAAGATACGCAAATATTTCGAGCGGGAATTATTTTTCGGTTATTTTATACACGTCGATGATTTTTTTGACCAAAGGATGCCGGACCACGTCATGGTCGGAAAGGCGGATGATGTCCACCCCGTCGATATCTTTGAGCAATTTCAAGGCTTCTGCCAGTCCCGATTTTTGATGGCGTATCAAGTCGGTTTGGGAAGGGTCGCCGGTGATGATGAATTTGGCATTGATTCCCATACGTGTGAGAAACATTTTCATTTGGCTTCGGGTGGCGTTTTGGGCTTCGTCCAGGATGACAAATGCGTTGTCGAGGGTGCGTCCGCGCATAAAAGCCAGCGGGGCTATTTGGATAATGTTCCGTTCGAGGTATTCCTGTAACTTACCGGAAGGTATCATGTCGAACAGGGCATCGTAGAGCGGTTGCATGTAAGGGTCGAGTTTTTCTTTCATATCGCCGGGAAGAAACCCGAGATGTTCGCCGGCTTCCACGGCGGGTCGTGTGAGGATAATGCGCTTTACCTCTTTGTTTTTCAAAGCGCGCACGGCCAATGCCACACTGATGTAGGTTTTTCCCGTTCCCGCCGGTCCGGTGACGAACACCATGTCGTTTTTCTTGACGGATTCCACGATTTTGTGCTGGTTGGGAGTGCGGGGTTTGATAATACGACCGCCTACGCCATAGACTACCACTTCGTCGTCTTGCATGAATTTACGGAAATCCGTTTCGTCCGACAGGATGATTTTTTCTATGGTTTCGGCATCGACGGCATTAAACCGGTCGAGATATTCCAGGATAAGATTGAGCTTGCGTTCAAATTCATCGAGACTTTCTTCCGCGCCGGTGATTTTCAACATGTTCCCCCGGCTTACGATTTTTACTTTGGGAAAAAATTTCCGCAATACTTTCAGGTTTTCGTCTTGATGTCCCAGCAGGTCGGCAATGTTGCCGCCCAGGATTTCCAAAATTCTTTCACTCAATAGTTCTTGTTTTTTGTCATGTGTTTTGTGCTACAAAATTAGGATTTATTTCATTATTCGTAACGTCATTTCCCCAACCGTGTTTAAGCGTTCAATTTCCGGCTTATCCAATGCGTCAGCAAAGTAACGAACACGACAATGGAAATGGAACTCAACGGCATTAAGATAGCGGCCACAAGCGGGGTTAAGCGATTGGTTACGGCAAAGCTCAACCCCACGATGTTGTAAACGAATGCCAATGCGAAAGCGGCGTAGATAATTTGTTTGGTTTGTAAGGAAATTTTCAAAAACCGGTCTAACAGGGGTAATTTTTCGGCCTTGATGATACCATCACTGGAGGGCGTGAAGACATTGGTATCTTCGGCAACGGCTATGCCTACGTCGGCTTGCTTAAGGGCGCCGGCATCATTTAATCCGTCACCGAGCATCATAACTTCGATACCTTGTTGTTGGAGTTGTTCTATAAAATCGGTTTTGTCGTGTACGGATTGATTGAATCGCATTTCCACTTCGGGAGGTAAAATATTTTTCAGTGCGGGTTTTTCACTTTCGTTGTCTCCCGAAAGAATAAACAATTTGTATTTTTCGGATAACCGGAAAAATAATTCGTTGATTCCGTTGCGGTATTTTCCTTGAAAGACAAAGACGCCTTTTATCCGGTTGTCTATTGAAAAATACACCGAAGTTTGAGGCTTTTTATCCCGGCCGCTTCCTGCCCAAGCATAACTTCCGAGCTTATAGGTTTGATTGTTGTAATATGCCAAAATTCCTTTGGCGGGAATTTCTTGCACATGTTCCAATTCCACAGGCGGAATGTTGTCCAAATGATTGTAAATCAGCCTGCTCAACGGGTGGTTGGAAATTTTGACCATAGCTTTGATAATGGCTTTTTCATCATCGCGCAGCGCCTCCCCTTCATACGCAACGCTAAATTTTTCCTGCACGGTTAAGGTGCCGGTTTTGTCAAAGACTATGGCTTTGATTCTCGACATTTCTTCGATTACGGCGTCGTTTTTCAAGTAGAACCGGTGATGGCCGAATTTTCGTAAAATATTTCCGAAAGCAAAGGGTGCCGCAAGTGCCAAAGCGCAGGGGCAAGCGATAATCAGAACGGCCGAAGCCACCCATACGGCCGTAGCCGGGCTATCCGTCCACCACCAGTAAAGCGCCGATATCAACGCGATGCTAAGAATGACTACGGTAAAGTAACGGCTGATTTGATCGGTGAGGTTGTTGATGCGGCTTCGATTATTGTCTTTAAAAATTTCTCTTGACCAAAGCCGGGTCAAATAGCTGTTGTCCACGGTTTTTTCCGCTTCGATTTCGATAAAATTTCCCGTTTGTTTTCCGCCGGCCAGAAGTTTTTCGCCGGGTACTTTTTCCACCGGGGTGGATTCGCCCGTCACAAAGCTGTAATCGATAAAAGCGTTATTCCTTTTGAGGATACCGTCCACCGGAATGATTTCATTGTTACGGATAAGTAGCCTGTCGCCGGGTTGAATGTCTTTGATTTCGATGATTTCTTCGCCTTTCCGCGTGATTTTGGTCACCGCTACGGGAAAATAGGACTTATAATCCCGTTCGAAGGAAAGAAAATCGTAAGTTTTTTGTTGGAAATATTTTCCGATAAGCAAGAAAAAGACCAATCCGGTCAGACTGTCGAAAAATCCTTGTCCGGTGCCGGTAATAATCTCGTATGTGCTTCGTAAAAACAATACGGTGATTCCCAATGCGATAAGAATATCCACATTAGCAATTTTATTAGCGATGCCCTTCCATGCCGAGACAAAATAATCCCGTGCCGAATAGAACACTACGGGAACGGAAAGCGCAAAAGCAATCCAGCGGAAAACCGGCGCAAAATGTTCGATCCAAAATCCTTCGCCCTGTGCATATTCGGGTATGGCCAAAAGCATGATGTTGCCGAAGGCAAAGCCGG
>JAMONI010000348.1 GCA_027065935.1 Flavobacteriales bacterium
AGAAAAAATAATGAATCCTGAACTTTAAGTATTCTCCGTCTTTGTAAGCTTGTGCGTTAAAAACGGATAAAAACAACAGACTTATCAGCAAAACGGAAATTCTTTTCATAATAATTAAGTTTCAAACTAATGCGTTTTCAAAGGAACAAAAAAAAGGCCAAAAAACCTAAACCGCTTAAAATCTGCACATTATCGACTAAAAAAAGAATCCGACGGTAAAGTTAACGTATTGTTTTTTAGTGTTGGGTTCAAAAGCATAAGTAATGAAAAGCGGCCCGAAAAAAGATTTTAAACCGTAGCGCAAATAAACATTGTAGTAAGGTTTGAGCGTATGAAACCTCACGGGGCCTTCTTCTTCAACCGCCGCCACTTGCCCGCCCAATTGAAAGTAATGATTTTGCACCGCTTTTTGGATTTGCGGCGTAATCATCAAATACGAAGACGTTTTTATGTCGATGTAATCTCTGCTGAAAAACGGAATGAGATTTTCCAAAACATTGTTGTGTGCCAATCCGCCCAAAAAATACCGGAAAGGCAAGGCGTCGGAGTTATGCGTGAGAATGCCGCCCCTAAAGGTGTAAGAGGTGGAAAAATGTCCGGTATGCCGCCGGTAACCTTTGATTTTAAAGTTTAAATTATAAAAACCTTCCCGCAGGCTTTTTTCTGCCGTATTTTGACTGTAGGTCGAAGTGAAATTAATCAGCACGCCGTGTGTGGGAAAATAAAAATCGTCCAAATCGTCATAATACAAATCCAAATATCCGGAGAAATAATAATCTTTGACCAAGAAAAACTTCCGGTTGTCGTCGGGGCCTGAAAAAACCGTCGTATAAACCGCATACCTGCCGATATCCGCTCCGATCGTCATGTTGAAATTGGTCGATAACATGGTGAGAAAATAGATGCCGTTTTTAAACCGGGAAAAATTCAAATCCATTCGATTAAAAGAAGGTGACGGCACATCGTCGAAAAATAGGGGATAGCTCACATTTCTGACAAACTGATGCAGTGACGATTTAAGGCCGAAGCCGAAATGATATCCGTTGTCGATCATAAAGTTAACATTATACCGCATCGGATCTCCGAATATGACTTCAACATCCAACATACCCTTGTCGCGGTAAAAGTCGCGCAACGTAAGACCGGCCAGAAGATTAATCTTATATAAAGGCGAATATTGATAGGCGAATTTGAATCTCAAGTCCGTACTGTTGCGAACCAATTCCAACACCAAAGTACTATCGGGTTCGATCCAATAATGAATTTGCTTGTACTTCCCCGTTCCGTATAGGTAGTTGATACCGTCTTCAAATTCCCGGAACGATATTTTTTTCATAGGCGAAAAGTTGGTTTGCCACAAAACCTGCGCTTCGTCGATCCGGTCGTCACAATTTATTTTTATGAATGAAAAACGCAAACTGTCGGGGCGCCAAGGCCGTAATTTTATCGGCTTGTCTTCTTTGATTACGGATTTGAGAAAGCTTATTTTGGTACTGTCTTGTAAAGCGGCACGTACGCCCAAACGGTATATGGTATCGATATGCTGAAAGTCCATCACCGAAAAATCGGTTACGTCGGGGCGAATGTACCAATCGGTTTTTCTTATTTTCTCGGGCATTTCTTCGTACATATAAAAACTTGTGATTTGATTAAGCACGTCGGGTACGCCTTTGATTTCGTCTTCATAATACAGCCGGCCCTGAATATCCACCCCAATGGCGTATGTGGCGCCTAACCGGTAAACTTCGTCCACGGGATAATTGTTTAAAACACCTCCGTCGGTTAATAATTTGCCGTGTATTTTCTGAGGCGCAACCACCGAAGGAAAAGCACTGCTTGCCACGACGGCCTGTATAAGACTGCCCCGGTGAAATTCATATACTTTCCCGTTAATCAAATCGGTGGCATAAAACCTGATCTTTACGGGCAAGCTGTCGAAACTCGATAAATACTGAACGTGAAACAGATCCCTGAACAAACGGTTATAGAACATTTGATAATTCGTAAGCCCTCCGGGCAAATGAATACCGAAATTTTTCTTATCGACCGGAAAATAAAAGAAATGATTCCGCCCGGTTTTTTTCAAATATAAAGGTAAAAACCGGCGGGGTACTTGATCCTGAAGTAAATCTTCGAAATTCATTCCTTTAAAAACGGCCAAAATTTCTTCGGGTGAATAGCCCGCCGCGTAATAAGCGCCTACAATGGCCCCGATACTGGTACCGGTCAAATACCGGGGATAAATACCTTGCTCTTCCAACACCTTCAGTACTCCCAAGTGGGCCATCCCCTTGGCCCCTCCGCCACTCAACACAATACCTGCCCGTATGCTGTCCTGTTGGGCGGAAACTTTGAATGAAAGCAATATGAACCCCAAAAGAACCGGCCCAAACTTACGGAATGAAAGTCTCGTAATATTAATTCGTTTCCATCGGGTAACCCGAAATATCTTTCCGTTCATATATCTGAAGATTAAGCAAACCAATGCTCCCGGTCCAAACTCCGGTATTGAATGGCTTCGGCGATATGTTGCGATAAAATATTTGACTCGTTTTCCAAATCGGCAATGGTGCGTGCCACTTTCAATATACGGTCGTAAGCCCGTGCCGATAAGTTTAATTTTTCCATCGCATTTTTGAGTAATTGCGTGGAAACTTCGTCGATCGGACAAAATTTTCGGATTAATTTGGACGACATTTGGGCATTGTAGTGAATTTTCGGGTAATCTTTAAACCGTTCGGTTTGAATCTTACGGGCTTTTACCACGCGTTTTCTGATTTCGGCACTGGATTCGGCGGGTTTTCGGTCGCTCAGTTTTTCAAACGGGACGGGTTCCACTTCGATATGCAAATCGATACGGTCCAGGAGCGGACCGGAAATTTTGCTCATATAACGTTGCATTTCGGCGGGTGTGGAGCGCAAGGGCGAATTGGGGTCGTTGAAATATCCCGACGGACTGGGGTTCATACTGGCCACCAACATAAAACTGGCGGGATAACTTACCGTGAATCTTGCTCTGGAAATGGTTACCTCTCTATCTTCCAAAGGCTGACGCATTACTTCCAAAACACTTCTCTTGAACTCGGGCAATTCGTCTAAAAACAACACGCCGTTATGCGCCAACGATATTTCACCCGGCTGGGGATAACTGCCTCCACCTACCAAAGCCACGTCCGAAATGGTATGGTGCGGACTGCGAAAAGGCCTTGACGTAATAATTCCGTTTTCGCTTTTTAAGGTACCCGCCACCGAATGAATTTTGGTGGTTTCCAAAGCTTCTTCCAAGGACATGGGCGGCAAAATGCCGGGCAAACGTTTGGCCAGCATGGTTTTACCGCTACCCGGCGGCCCTATCATCAATACGTTGTGTCCGCCCGCCGCCGCAATTTCCAGCGCACGCTTCACGGTTTCCTGACCGCGCACTTCCGAAAAATCGTGTTCGAAACGGTTGAGGTTTTCTTCAAAAAGTTTTTCCATATCCAAGACAAACGGCTCAAGTCCTCCGCCGTTTTCCAATAGCTCGATTACTTGTGTAATGTTTTCGGCCCCATAAACGTCGATGCCGTCCACGATGGCCGCTTCATTGCGGTTGGCTTCGGGCAAAATCACCGCCTTGTAGCCTTCTTCTTTGGCTTTGAGCGTAATGGGAAGCGCTCCTTTGACGGGCTTGATACTGCCGTCCAATGACAGTTCGCCCAAAATCCAATACTTGTCCAAATCGCCGGTTTGCATTTGTCCCGAAGCGGCTAAAATACCCAATGCTATGGGCAAATCGTAAGCCGAACCTTCCTTGCGCAAATCGGCCGGTGCCATGTTGATAATAATTTTTTTTCCGGGCATTTTGTAGCCCGTATTCTCCAAAGCGGCCGAAATACGGTAACTGCTCTCGCTCACGGCTTTATCCGGCAAACCCACCAAATGATAACCTATCCCTTTATCCACATTTACCTCTATGGTTACGGGAAACGCTTCAATTCCGTAAATGGCCGAACTATAAACTTTAACTAACATGGCAAAGCAATTTTATCTTTTCGGGTTTTTATCGATAAAATTAGTGTAATTTATTAAAAAAGTAACAATTTTTTAAAAAACGAAACAACATTTGTAGTATCTCTCCTCGCTTCCGGCGTTTTTTTGTTGAGCGTAAATTTAAAAAAATTGCATTATGAAAACATTAAAGTTCATTACAAAAACAAGTTTGCTCTTATGGGTTGTTCTATCCTTAAAGTGCTTGTAAAGGCCCGAAGTCCCTCCGGGTGAAGATGGACAAGACGGACAAGACGGTAATGCTAATGTACAAACCTATCTTATTGATTTTTCCTCTAAGTCGGGTTGTTATTTTGAAGTGAGTGTTCCGGCCATTACTTCCGATGTATTGGAGAATGATGTCATTCTTCATTACTTAAAATCCTCCTTTGTTATTCTCCCAAGGGGCAGGAACGACTCATCCTTCGGACGAGTGAAGTGAGGAACGAACGACGTGGAATCTCAACCACAAACCATCCCGCGCATTCAACTCAATCGAGAGGATACCCGCAGGCGGGCGTTTCGTCAAGAATGATTCTTATGAGCGAAGCG
>JAMONI010000349.1 GCA_027065935.1 Flavobacteriales bacterium
CAAAAAACATAACGACGACAAGGATTACGCATCGGCGTTGAAATACATGGAGTTGGTGTATCAAATCGACCCGTCGGACGAAAACCTGTACACCTTGGCATTACTTCAGCTGTTTGACAAACAAAACGAAAAAGCTTATCAAAACCTTAAAAAACTCTACGAAAGCGGATACACGGGCGAAAAAACCATTTATGTAATCACCGACAAAACCACCGGTGAAGACGTTTTGGCCCCCAACAAAAAAATGTTGGATTTGCTCGCCAAAGACCCGCGTTACGAAAATCCCAGAGAAGAAAAAACCAAAAACAAACGCTCCGAAATCATTACCAACATGCTCTATGCCCTCAACCAATTGGGTAAAACTCAAGAAGCCTTCGAGCTTATCCAACAAGCCAAAAAAGAAGACCCGAACAACATTGACCTGCTGGTAGGTGAAGCCAATTACTATCTGAAGAAAAACGACAACAAGAAATTTGCCGAAGTCATGCAAAAAGCTTTTGAATTGGATCCCAAAAATCCCAATTTCGCCTACAATATTGCCATCGGTTATCTGAACGCCAAAGAATACGACAAAGCACGTGAGTTCTTCAACAAAACCTTGGAACTCGACCCCGATAACAAAAACGCCATATACGGTTTGGCATTAGTGGAATTGGCCCCCGAAGAAGCTTTGGTGGAAGAAATCAATCAAAATCTCAACAACGACAGAAAATACAAAGAACTGAAACAACAACAACACCAAATTTACAAAAACGCCTTACCATACTTGGAAAAGTACTATCAACTCGACCCCAATGATATCAATATCATCAGAACCTTGAAAAACATTTATATCGAACTGGAAATGATGGACAAATACAAGGAAATGAAAGCACGGCTCAAAGAACTGAAAGCCAAACAATAATTCCGCATATAATCTAAACAGTTTTAAAAAAAACCGCTCGTATCCGAGCGGTTTTTTTTTTATAGATGCGGCAGAAAAGTCAAATCGTAAACTTCCTTGACCGGGCTGAAAACTTCATCGGGAACTTCCACAAAAAGCGTGATCCAACCCGCCATTCCTCCGTTCCACAACCCGGGGTGTTCGTAAATGAAAACTTCTTTGCCGTATTGAACCTTCCGGCTGATAAAAGCCGCCTCATCATCCCGGAAATCCGGCAAATTATAAGGTTTTCCTTCAAAATCTTTTATGCTGGCCACCATAAAAACCGGATTAAAATGCGTGGAGGTTTCAAAAACTTGTTTTGGTCCGGGACGACTCAAATCGATTTCACTTTTTTCCACGATTTGCAGATTTTCGTTGCCGTCATCGTCCTTGACCCAAAAAGGCCCTCCGCCGGCTTGTCCCGTATTTTTGACCATCCCTGCAATCCTTAAGGGACGATTGAGCTTATAAGTCAAATAGGTTCTGCGTTGACTTGCCGGCAGGTTTTCGTATCCCGCTATTATTTTTAGGCCTAAAGTATCGGTAAGGAATTGCTCCACTTCGGCAAGTTCCTTCTTACCCGGCTTTTCCCGTTGTAAAAACCCAAGCAAAGCATCCCGCCGGATTTTGATTTGGTGCAGTAAGCCCGTTAAGATTTGGAAATAGAGAACACTTGCGCCCTTATAGGCATCTTTTTGCACATTGTCGATGTTTTTAATAAAAATGTAATCCGCATCGATATTTTGCAAGTTATGTAACAGGGCGCCGTGGCCTCCGGGTCGAAATACCATCTTTCCGTTTTCATCACGAACGATTTGCCGGTTTGTGTCCAACATAATTGTATCCGTGGAAGGCGATTGAAAAGAATAATCTATTTGAACTTGATATTTGTCTTGAATTGTTCCGGCGATTGCTTCAAACAATCCTTTCTTTTCCGGATGAACGGTAAAATGTAAATGTCCCGCGGCCCGACCGGATTTAACCGCTTCGTTCAAATGTTCTTCAAAGGCCGTCCGTATTTCGTTGTTATCGTAACGGTGAAACAAAATCAATGCCTTGGGAAATAATCCGTAATTCAATCCTTTTTCCGTAAGGGTGTAATTTATAAATTCAAAATTTTTCTTGTCTTCATCCCATTCGGAATAGCTTTTATGATCTTGCTTTATCTTTTGAACCACCGGGTCGTAAAATGCCAATTTTTGTTTCCAACTGCCGAAATCTTTCAATTTATCCAAGCGGTCTTCATCAACCATCCGTTTCCATTGCGTAATTCCTTCCCGGTATGCTTGCAAGGCCATGTGAAAATCCTTAAACATACGCGTTGCCGCCCCCGATGCGGGCACAAATCGAACGATTTTATTTTTGATTTCATAAAAAGCTTTAACGGCCTCTTCCTTTTGTTTTTCGTCGAGTTGTAAAATTCCGTCACCCGGTATGGCCGGCCGAATGATATTTCGATACAAATTTCCGTTTTTGATGGCACCGACCTGCCGGATAATTGCTTCAAGCGGGATGTTTCGTCTTTGCAATTCCGCCAAATCGTCTTTTGTGAAACGAATATTATTTTCCATCAGCGTTTTTATGATACTAACGGCTATATTCAATCTTTCTTGTGCATTTCCTTTCAATATAACGTACGGCAAGCGGTATTTTTCCAAAGTTTGCTTAAACCGGTCGAACATTTCCGGTCGTTCGCCGGGTTTATCACGCATAGGATCCGGCGTCCAGGGTACGTCGATATAAGTAAGAAAATACAGATCGTATTTGTTTTTTAACGCGGCTTCGAGCAGGATGGGGTCCGCTTGCCCGAAATAAACTTCGGAATACACGGCCAATTCCAACAAATCGGTATCGGAAATAAGAATTCGGCGGGCTTGGCGGCTAAGTTCGTTTTCTTTTTGAATTTGTCCTTTGGCAATGGGCAACATATCTTCGGGATCGACGGTTTGAGGACCGGATTGCCATTTTTTTTCCAAATATTCCCGCATATATTCGGGATTGCAAACGGTTTGAAAATAACCGGCCAATTGCCTGCACAGCGTGCTTTTTCCCGTTGACTCCGGCCCGAACAGTACCACTTTAAAAACGCCGGAATCTTTTTGTAATAAATCCTTGACGGAAATCTTGTTATCGCTCATTATCCCGGATCAATTTAAGCTTCCATTCACGCAAGCCTTGGAAGGCCAACACTAAAAATATAAAGTATTGAAGTCCCGTAAAACCGTATCCTTTGATAAAATATAACGGCACGGAAACAATATTCAAAATTATCCACAGATGCCAACTTTCCCACTTTTTCCAAGCCATGAGCAACATCGCTGCAAATGCGGTTCCCGTAGTGAACGTATCCAAGAAAGGCGTTATTTTTCTCAGACTTTCCAAACGAAGTGTTTTAAGATTTTCAACAAAAAAATGCCAGGATTCTTTGAAGTTTTGTACCGGAATCACGTCATAATAACCGTAAACGGCCAACACGAAAAGCGAGGTGAAGACGAACACAACCGATGCCACAAGCCAATCTTTGACCGAAGCGCGCGTAATAAAACGTTTGCGATGTGATTTATCAACAGGTTTCAACCACATATACCAACCGTAAATACTCATCAAAGTATAATATACGTTGATGATAAGATCGCCGTACATCTGCCAGCGTGAAAGCAAATACACATAAATCCCCGTACTCAAAATTCCCAAAGGATAAACCCAAATATTTTCTTTCTTGGCAAACCAAACACTCAAAATACCCAAAAATGCCGCCGTAAATTCCAAAACTGTAAAAAAAGCCGGCGTTTCCCGGTAAGGCGCAACAAAAAAGTCGATAACCTGTTCCATAAGCGGCAAAAATTACCCAAAGATAAGGATTTGTATGGTGATATGTTGCCCTTGATAACGAAAGAAGATTTTTTTACATCTTCCTTGCGGCATAAGAAAAACCGGCTGAATTAATAACCGGTGTCATAACAAAAAACCGGAAAAATTCGTTCCGGAAATCTTAAAAGTTCGCCGCCTTCATAAGAATTGCCGAAAAGAATAAAGTCTCAACAACAGGTAAACAGAGTTTCTTTTTTCAGGTCGAACCTTTGCCTATCAATACGCCTTGGCATACAAAACCCTTCGATGCGACGGCTTACCGCTCAACGGATCCTTCCCTTCTTCCGCGGTATCCATATCCATAGGAATACAGCGGATGGTGGCTTTGGTCAGTTCTTTGATCCGGGCTTCGGTTTCGGCCGTGCCGTCCCAATGCGCCAATAGAAAGCCTCCTTTGGTTTCCAAAACTTCTTTGAATTCCTCGAACGTATCTACCTTCGTAATATGAGCGTCACGGAACTGCAACGCCCGGTTATATAAATTGGTTTGAATTTCGTTTAAAAGATGTTCAACATAGTGCGGCAAATCGTTCATTGAGACGGTTTCTTTACTTAACGTATCTCTACGGGCTACTTCGGCGGTGTTATTTTCCAAATCGCGCGGTCCTACGGCAATACGCACCGGTACTCCTTTGAGTTCGTATTCGTTGAATTTCCATCCCGGCTTATAGTTATCACTATTGTCATATTGCACACTGATGCCTTTTTCTTTCAGTTGTTCCGTTAATTCTTTCACCTTGACGTCGATTTGTTCCCGTTGTTCGGATTTTCTATAGATCGGAATAACCACCACTTGAACGGGAGCGAGTGCGGGAGGTAAAACCAAACCGTTATCATCGGAATGCGTCATAATCAGAGCGCCCATCAGCCGGGTGGAAACGCCCCAGGACGTAGCCCACACATATTCCAATTTTCCTTCGCGCGAAAGGTATTTCACATCGAAAGCTTTGGCAAAGTTCCGCCCCAGAAAATGTGAAGTTCCGGATTGCAAAGCTTTACCGTCTTGCATAAGGGCCTCGATGGTGTAGGTTTCTTCGGCACCGGCAAAACGTTCGGTAGGCGTTTTCACACCCTTAATCACGGGCATGGCCATATAATCCCGGGCAAATTTGGCATAAACTTCAATCATTTTTTCGGCCTCTTCGATAGCCTCTTCCCGGGTTTCATGGGCGGTGTGTCCCTCCTGCCATAAGAACTCGGCGGTTCTTAAAAACAAGCGCGTGCGCATTTCCCAGCGCATTACGTTGGCCCATTGGTTGATCAACAAAGGTAAATCCCTGTACGATTGAATCCATCGACGGTAAGTATCCCAAATTATGGTTTCGGAAGTGGGACGGATGATCAGTTCCTCTTCGAGCTTGGCCTCGGGGTCCACTTCGATTCCTTTACCGTCGGGCGTAGTACGCAAGCGGTAATGCGTTACCACAGCGGCTTCTTTGGCAAAACCTTCCACGTGTTGGGCCTCCTTGGCAAAATAACTTTTGGGAATAAGAAGCGGAAAATAAGCGTTTTGATGTCCTGTTTCCTTAAACATTGCATCCAACCGGGCTTGCATTTTTTCCCAAATGGCATAACCGTACGGCTTGATAACCATCATACCGCGTACACCCGAATTTTC
>JAMONI010000350.1 GCA_027065935.1 Flavobacteriales bacterium
GTCGTATATCAATTGGTCTTCAACCTTACTCCTTTCTATGCCGAAGGAGGCGGACAGGTGGGCGATACCGGCGTGTTGATTTCCCCCTCAGGTGAAATTATCCACGTAATCGACACGAAAAAAGAAAACGATCTCATTGTTCATTTCGTTAAAAACCTGCCCCGCAACCTAAAGGAAACTTTCAAGGCAAAAGTGGATGTCAAACGTCGCAAACGCAGTATGGCACACCACAGCGCCACGCATTTGTTGCACGAAGCACTAAGAAACATTCTGGGCAAGCATGTTCAACAAAAAGGTTCTTACGTCGGACCCGACAAGTTGCGTTTTGACTTTTCTCATTTTTCCAAACTCAGCGATGACGAAATACGGCAGGTGGAAGACTACGTCAATACCAAAATCGATGAAGAATTACCCTTGGTGGAGAAAAGAAATATTCCTATCAAAGAAGCTTTGGAAAAAGAAAAAGCCTTGGCTTTTTTCGGCGAAAAGTACGGAGATACCGTTCGCGTGATTCGGTTCGGGCGCCATGCGGAACTCTGCGGCGGCACACATGTGAAAAACACCAAAGACATCAGACACTTTAAAATCATGTCGGAAAGTGCCGTTGCCGCAGGAATACGGCGTATTGAAGCCTTGACCGGCGAAGCGCTTACCGAATATTACCGGAAAACCGATGACGAATATGCCCGTATCAAAAAAATGCTCAAAAACCCCGACGATACGGTCAAAACCCTTGATAACCTTCTTTCCGAACTCAAACATCTGCGCAAAGAAAACGAAAACCTCAAAGCCGAAAAAGCTTCCATGTTTCTCGAAAGCATCAAAAACCTCTATACCAAACTCGGCGATGCCAAGCTTATCATGAAAAAAACGGATTTGGATCCCGCAACCGTCAAAAACATTCTGTTTAAGCATTTGGGCGGACAGAACGATTACATCGTGTTGCTCGGCACCGAAGACAAAGCCAAAGGCAAAGCCGGATTAAGTCTGTTTATTTCAAAAAATTTGGTGGAAAAATACCATTTGGATGCCGGACAAATCATTCGCGAAATCGCCAAACAAATCAACGGAGGCGGAGGGGGGCAAAAATTCTTTGCCACCGCAGGAGGAAAAAATCCGGCCGGAATCCACAATGCCTTCACCCAAGCCGAAAAACTTATACGAGCGGCCATGGAAAAATAAAATCGGTTGCCTTTACCCGGTTGATTTTGTCCGTTCCGTTCGAACTTTTCAAATCGCATCCCGGATTCACAGGTTTTTTTGTATTTTCGTAAATTGCTTGCAAAGCAACAAAAACCGTTTGGTTGAAAAAATTCCTAAAAAAAATATTACTCACCGGCGGTGCGGGTTTCATAGGAACCAACGTGACCAAATACTTGGTGCGAAAATACCCGCAATACCTCATCGTCAACTTGGACAAGCTCACCTATGCGGGCAATTTGACGAACCTTACCGATATTGAAAACCAACCCAATTATACCTTTGTCAAAGGCGATATTTTGGATTCGAACTTGCTGAACCGCCTGTTTGAAACCTACCGGTTCGATACCGTCTTGCATTTGGCCGCCGAATCGCACGTGGACCGTTCTATCGAAAGTCCCGGTAATTTCGTCCGAACCAATGTGCTGGGCACGGTAAACTTGCTTAATACCGCACGAAAACATTGGAAAAACCCCGAAGGCAAACTTTTTTATCATATTTCCACCGACGAAGTGTACGGTTCGCTCGGCGACGAAGGTCAGTTTACCGAAACCACTTGTTACGACCCCCGCAGTCCTTACGCCGCATCCAAAGCCGCCTCCGACCATTTTGTGCGTGCATATATGCATACCTACGGATTGCCCGTAGTGATTTCCAATTGTTCTAACAATTACGGCCCTTACCAATTCCCCGAAAAACTCATTCCGTTGATGATTAATAACATCATCGAAGAAAAACCCCTTCCCGTTTACGGTAGAGGGCAAAACGTAAGAGATTGGTTGTACGTGGAAGACCACGCACGTGCCATCGATTTGATAATGCACAAAGGCAGGCCGGGCGAAACCTACAACATTGGAGGCAACAATGAGCGGAAAAACATCGACGTGGTAGAAAAACTCTGTGAAATAACCGACGAACTGCTCGGACGCTCGCCCGCAGGTATTTCCAAAGGGCTCATACGTTTCGTACAAGACCGCGCCGGACATGATTGGCGATACGCCATCGATACGACCAAAATCAAAAACCAACTCGGATGGCAACCCGAGGTGGACTTCGAAGAAGGCATTCGCAAAACCGTCCGGTGGTACTTGAACAACCGCGATTGGCTCAAAAAAGTCACTACGGGGGAATACCGGACCTACTACGAAAAAATGTATAAAAACAAAGGCTTATGAAAGGAATCGTATTGGCCGGAGGCACCGGAACCCGCTTGTATCCGCTCACCAAAGTGGTTTCCAAACAATTACTTCCCGTGTATGATAAACCCATGATTTACTATCCCTTATCCGTATTGATGCTTGCCGGTATTCGTGATATACTCATCATATCGACTCCTGAGGATTTGCCCGTGTTCCGTAAACTGTTCAAAGACGGAAGCCATCTGGGATTACACATCGCCTACGCCGAACAAGCCTCGCCCGACGGACTGGCGCAAGCTTTCATCATCGGAGAAAAATTTATCGGCAACCAACCCGTCGGTATGATCTTGGGCGACAATATTTTCTATGGGGGCAATCTTGTTGCCAAACTCCAAGAAGCCAAAAAAACGGTGGAACGGGAAAATAAAGCCGTGATTTTCGGCTATTACGTTCACGACCCGCAACGCTACGGTGTGGTTTCGTTTGATGACAAAGGTCAAGTGACGGATTTGGAAGAAAAACCCCGTGCGCCCAAAAGTAATTATGCGGTTACGGGGCTCTATTTTTATCCGCCCGACGTGGTGGAAAAAGCCAAAAAGGTAAAACCTTCTTGGCGGGGCGAACTGGAAATCACCGATGTTAACCGGATGTTTCTCAACGAACAACGACTTAAAGTGGATTTATTGGGACGCGGCTACGCCTGGCTCGATACCGGCACGCACGAAGCCCTCAACGAAGCCTCAGAGTTCGTAAAAGTAATAGAAAAGCGAACCGGATTGAAAATCAGTTGTGTGGAAGAAATCGCTTGGCGCAACGCATGGATCGACGACAAGCAATTGGAAAAAATTATAACGGATTACGGTAAAAGCGCTTATGCCGGTTACTTGAAAAAATTGATGTCGTGAACTTAAAGAACTACCTGAAAAAGAAGTTGGATTTGCTCTACGCATGGGCAATTTTCGATTGGGCAAATTCCGCCTATGCATTGGTAATCAGCTCGGCCATATTTCCCATTTTTTACGAAAAAGTAACCCAAACCGCCGACGGAAACGACAAACTTATTTTCCTGGGGCGCGAGTTCCTCAACACCGAATTGTATTCCTATGCCTTGGCATTGTCGTTTTTGTTGGTGGCTTTGTTGTCGCCCTTGCTGTCGTCCATCGCCGATTATACGGGCAACAAGAAAATATTTATGAAGTTTTTCACTTATCTGGGGGCATTTTCCACCATGATGCTTTTCTTCTTTAAAGACAAGGAAACCGTTCATATAGGTCTGATTTTCAGTGTGTTGGCAAGCGTTGGGTTTTGGGGAGGCTTGGTTTTCTACAATGCATTTCTGCCGGAAATCGTTCCTAAGGAAAAGCAGGATTTTGCCAGTGCCTTGGGCTTCACCTTCGGCTATATCGGTTCCGTATCTTTAATGCTTTTTAACCTCAGCATGATAATTTTTCCTCATTGGTACGGCATACAAGACCCTACTTTGCCTTCCCGTATTTCGTTTTTGAGTGTAGGTATTTGGTGGTTGGTTTTTGCCCAAATTCCTTTTGCCGTTTTGCCCGATAATGTGTATGATAAGCCTACTCCTATTAAAAAATCCGTTTTGTTTTACGGTTACAAACGCTTGTTTCGGGTTTTAAAAGAGATTAAAGAAAAACCCTATCTGCGCAGGTTTTTATATGCCTTTTTTCTGTATAGTTATGCCGCACAGACGATATTTTATGTAGCGGGCATTTTCGGAAGCAAGGAGTTGGGATTACCCGCCTCCAAACTGATATGGACCATTTTATTGGTACAATTGGTGGGCATTGCGGGCGCTATGGGATTTGCCAAATTGAGCGGGAAAATCGGAAATATTCGCGCTTTGATTATCGTATTGTTAATTTGGGTTTTCATTACGATAATGGCTTATTTTATGGACAAAAACGATCCGAATGTAGAATACCGGTTTTATTTCTTGGGGGCGTTGGTCGGTTTGGTGATGGGGTCCGTTCAAACCCTGTCGCGTTCGTCTTACTCGAAGATGCTTCCTGAAGATCCGGGCGTGCATACGACTTACTTTAGTTTTTACGATGTTTTTGAAAAAATAGCCATTGTGTCCGGTACATTTGCTTTCGGTTATCTGGAATGGCTTACGGGATCTATGAAAACGGCTATTCTGACCATGAGTGTGTTTTTTGCCGTGTCGATGTTCATTCTTTTTCCTCTTCAAAAGTATTGGCGAAGTATCACCGGAAAAAATCTTACCTGACCTTGAGGTTTTCGTCGAATTTTTTTTGATGTAACTAACGGTATTGTGCTCCGGAACGGATACGGTGAAAGTTCAGGAGAACAATGTTTTTATATCATCCACCGTCAGTGATTGCATCAAATTTTCATCGGCTTGAATAATATCGCCTGCAATGCGCTTTTTTTTATGTTGTAATTGTAAGATTTTTTCTTCGATGCTGTCTCGAGCAATCATCCGGTAAGCGAAAACACTTTTGCTTTGTCCGATTCTGTGCGTGCGGTCGATGGCTTGATTTTCCACGGCGGGGTTCCACTAAGGATCTATCAAATACACATAATCGGCGGCGGTGAGATTGAGGCCCGTTCCACCGGCTTTCAGGCTGACCAGGAAAATGCGGACATCTTCGTTGGTTTGAAAGTTACGAACGGCGAGTTCCCGTTGGGCTTGCGGTGTTTTTCCGTCGAGATATTCATAAGGGATGCCTGCACGTTCCAATTCCTCACGAATGAGGTGTAACATTTTAACGAATTGCGAAAAAATCAAGACTTTGTGCCGGGCCGTGCGATGACGGATGTGGTCCATCAGTACTTTGATTTTACCGGAAGGTATGTCGGAAGGTAAATCCGGCACGAGGGCGGGCGCATCACAAATTTGCCGCAGTCGCGTTAGGGCTTCCAGTATTTTGAGTTTGGATTTTTCCAAACCTTGCGTTTCCACTTGTTTTAGCAATTTAAGCCGGTATTCGTTTAGATAAGTTTCATAGATACGGCGTTGGCCGGGATGCATTTCGCAATAAATTACGTCTTCGATTTT
>JAMONI010000351.1 GCA_027065935.1 Flavobacteriales bacterium
TTTTATGATAATCCGCATTGATATCCCATCCCAGAAAATGGTCCGAGAGTAAAAACGGTAGCAAAAAATACGGAGCAATCATAGCCGAAATTTCGCTCCAAGCATTGATGCGCCACCAATACCAGCGCAAAATCAATACGGCACCGATACCACCGCTTGCGATCAAAATGATTTTCCAAGCATCGCTGATTCGCTCCAATTGAGTGGTAATAATGAAAGCAATCAACATCATAATGAAGGTGGCTATACGGGAAATTTTAACATAATATTTTTCCGAAGCTCCCGGTTTTACGAAAGGCCGCCATAAATCGTTAACGATATAGGACGTTCCCCACACGGTTTGTGAGGCCAAAGTGGACATATAAGCGGCAAAAAAAGCGGCAAGCATCAAACCTACCCATCCCGAAGGAAGCAAATCCCGGATAAGCATTACGTAAGTAGCACCTTTATCCGTTGCGGAAGGATACAAAACCAAAGCGACCAATGCCGCCAATATCCAAGGCCAAGGGCGTAATGCATAATGTGCAATATTGAACCACAGGGTGGCAAACAAGGCGTGTTTTTCGTTTTTGGCACTCATCATTCTTTGCGCGATGTATCCGCCACCTCCGGGTTCGGCACCCGGATACCAGCTGGCCCACCATTGCACGCCGAGATAGGTAAACAAAGCAAGCCCCGACATTTTCAGCAATTGCATTCCGTTAAAACCCGAAGTATCGACAGTTTGGGCGTCATTTACCACGGGGAAAAAGTCAAAAACCCATTTTACGTCGGCAAGGGCGCTTTTCAATCCTTCCATTCCGCCTACATGATTCACTGCATAAAAGGCCAACACAATGCTTCCTGTCATGGCCATAACAAATTGAAAACTGTCCGTAACCGAAACGCCCATCAGTCCCGAAAGTGAAGCATAAAACGCCACAAAAAGCATCATTAAAGCTACATAAAGGGTATGCGCCGATAGTGTTATGCCGAACAAGTGAACTTCACGCATTCCCATGAAGGTCAGTTCGGGAAACATCACGCTTAATATTTTGACCATAGCCAAATTAACCCAAGCAATTACGATGGCATTCATCAAAATGCCGATATACACCGCCCGGAAACCGCGTAAAAATTTAGCGGGTTTACCGGCATAACGAATGTCCACGAATTCCGCATCGGTAAGAATGTGGGCGCGACGCCATAGGCGTGCAAAGAAAAAAACGGTTAAAATCCCGCCGATGACCATGTTCCACCAAAGCCAATTGCCCGAAATACCGTGTTGGGCCACTAATTCCGTGACGGCAAGCGGCGTGTCGGCGGCAAAGGTGGTGGCCACCATACTCGTGCCGGCAATCCACCAAGGCAGATTTCTTCCGCTAAGAAAAAAACTTCCGGTGTCTTTTCCCGCCCGTTTTGAAAAATATATCGAAATGGCAAGACTAAAAACAAAATATGCGATAATAATCAACCAGTCTATAGCTTGGATGTGCATGATTTATTATTTTTTGACGGATAAATATACGGAATTAGAAGGGGCCAACAAAAAAAACCGTCCTTGAGGACGGTTTATATGGCAAATAGAAAGCGGGATTATAAGCTTGAAGCATAGATAATCATGTCGATCAATTTGGAAGCATAGCCGAACTCATTGTCATACCAACTGACGATTTTAAAGAAAGTATCGTTGAGCCCGATACCGGCTTTAACATCAACGATAGAAGTGTGGGTTTCGCTTACAAAATCTTGGGAAACCACATCGTCCTCCACCACCATCAGTACGCCTTTCATTTCGCCCCGGGCCGCTTCGCGCATTTTGTCCATAATAGCTTCGTAAGATGTTGATTTGGCCAACTTAACGGTGAGGTCCACTACCGATACGTCGGCTGTAGGGACGCGAAATGCCATTCCCGTAAGCTTCCCGTTAAGTTCGGGGATGACTTTGCCGACGGCTTTGGCCGCACCCGTGGTAGTGGGAATGATATTGAGAATGGCCGAACGCCCGCGACGCCGGTTTTTTGACGGTGCGTCAATGGGTTTTTGCGTGGAAGTGGCCGCGTGGATGGTGGTCATAAGTCCTTCAACGATACCGAAATTGTCGTTCAGCACTTTGGAAATCGGCGCCAGGCAGTTGGTGGTACAGGAGGCATTGGAAAACACTTTCAGATCGGGTGTGAGGTTTTTGTGGTTTACACCGAATACGAACATAGGCGCATCTTTGGAAGGGGCCGATATAATTACTTTTTTGGCACCGGCTTTCAGGTGTTTTTCGGCTTTTTCTTTGTCGGTGAAAAATCCCGTGGATTCGATAACGAAATCCACGTCCAATGCGCCCCAATTGATGTTTTCGGGATCGCGTTCGGCCGTAACGCGTATTTTGTTTCCGTTGACAATCAGATAATTTCCGTCAACTTGTACTTCGCCTTGAAATCTTCCGTGAACCGAATCGTATTTGAGCAAATAAGCCAGATAATCGGCGTCCAACAGGTCGTTTATGCCTACCACTTCCACTTCGGCTTTGGTAACGGCATAACGGAATGCCAAACGTCCGATACGACCGAATCCGTTGATTCCTATTCTGATTTTTCTATTCATGGTGATGTATGTTTAGGTGGTTAAAATTTCAATGATGTTAATGAGTTCTTGATTGACGGGTTTTTGTTTTTGGGTAGCCACTTCCAGCGGATACACTACGATTCGATTGTTTTGGTATCCGACTACTTTTTTGCTTTGTCCGTCGAGTAAAGCTTCCACGGCTTTGACACCCAGCCGGCTGGCCAGTACGCGGTCGAATGTGGTGGGCGAACCGCCACGTTGAATATGTCCGATGATGACCACTCTGACTTCGTATTCTTTGAGATGATTTTCCACGTATTTGGCCAGTTCGAATACGTTTTTTCCCGTTTTGTCGCCTTCGGCTACGACAACAATACTACTTGTTTTGCCCGAACGTTTGCTTCGTTGCAGGGAGACGAGAAGTTCGTTAAGTCCGCGGTCTTCTTCGGGAATGAGAATGTCTTCCGCCCCGCCGGCTATACCGCTATAGAGCGCAAGAAATCCTGCATTGCGCCCCATGACTTCTATAAAGAACAAGCGGTTATGCGAACTGGCCGTGTCGCGAATTTTATCGATGGCTTCCATGGCGGTGTTGGAGGCCGTATCGAATCCGATGGAGAAATCCGTTCCGTTAATGTCGTTGTCTATGGTGGCGGGGATTCCGATTACGGGTATGTCGAATTCTTCCGAAAAAATTTTCATGCCGCGAAACGAACCGTCGCCACCGATGACCACTAAAGCGTCGATGTTGTTTTTTTTGAGGTTTTCAAAGGCTTTTCTACGTCCTTCGGGAGTTCTGAAGGCTTTGGAACGTGCGGTTTTGAGGATGGTTCCGCCACGATTGATAATATTGCTGACTTTTCTTGCGGTAAACCGTTCCATATCGCCTTCGATCAGTCCTTGATAACCGCGATAAATGCCGAAAACGTCTTTTTTGTAAAAAACCGACGAACGGACAACGGCTCTGATAGCGGCATTCATACCCGGAGCGTCGCCTCCCGAAGTCATTACGGCTATATTTTGTATTTTGGTAATGGCCATAAGTTTTGGTTTTTAAAAATAATATCGTTTAAAGGCTTCCATGGCTTCATATTCCGCAAGTCCCAATTTATCGAATTTTCGGGCTAATTCTTTGTTTCGTTCTTCCGCCCGCATCCAAAATTCCCTGATATCGTCACCGCGATACAGGACGATGTCTTTTTGCGATTGATGATAGAAAATGGCGTGTCTTTTTTTCAATACTTGATCGGGACTCATCGGTACGGTCATATCGATTTCGGGGATGTCGTATTCGTCCCAAGCGCCGCGGTACAGCCATACGCGGATATCTTTGGCGTAAGGTTTTTTCTTGACTTTTTCCAGGGCTTTGGCCAAAGTTTCGAACGAGAGTTGATGCGTACCGTGGGGGTCGGCGAAATCGCCTGCGGCAAAAATTTGATGCGGTTTGATGTAGTCGATTATATTAAAGACAATGTCGATGTCTCTTTTGGAAATGCGTCGTTTGTGAACTTCGGGGGCATCGTAAAAAGGCAAATCGAGGAAATGGATATTGTTGATGGGAACGCCCAAGTATCGCAAGGCGGCGATGGCTTCGGCGCGTCGTATGCCGGCCTTGAGTTTTTTTAGGTCTTCACTGTCGGACAGGCGGTGTTTTTGTTGGAGTTCTGCGATTAATTTGTTGGTAAGTTCGTTGGAATATCCCGTAAACATGTTGACTTCGAGGAATTTTAAAGCTTCTTCGTCCGATACGGCGCTATAGCCGGCCACTTGGTAGGCTACGTGGACTTCGTGCCCCTGTTCGACCAGCCGGTCCAAAGTGCCGCCCATGGAAATGACGTCGTCGTCGGGGTGGGGGCTGAATACGATGATACGTTTTTTGGCGGGATGCGCCCGTTCGGGGCGGTTGGTATCGTCGGCATTGGGTTTTCCGCCGGGCCATCCGGTAATGGTATGTTGGATTTTGTTGAAAATATCGATATTGAGGTCGTAAGCCGAGCCCCGTTGGGCAATCAGGTCGGCAAGATAGTTTTGATTGTATTCGTTATCGGTTAGTTTGAGAATGGGACGGCGGGTTTTTTCGCTGAGCCATACCACGGCTTTTTTGGCCATCCGGTCATCCCATTTGACGTCTCTAACGATCCATGGGGTGTCGATCCGGGTGAGTTTGGAGGCCGCTTCATTGTCCAAGACGAAGGTGGTGTTGGGGTGTTTTTGCAGATATGTGGCCGGAATGTCGGAGGTGATTTCACCTTCAACGGTTTTGTGGATAATATCGGCTTTTTTCTTGGACCAAGCCAGGAGAATGATTCTCCGGGCTTTCATGATGGTGGAAATTCCCATGGTAATGGCCTTTCGCGGCACGTTGTTCAGTCCGTGGAATGACGGAGCGGCATCTACCCGTGTAATATGTGCCAGCGTAATCAAACGGGTGCGGGAATTGATATGCGAACCGGGTTCGTTAAATCCGATATGACCGGAACGTCCGATGCCGAGTAGTTGAAAATCCAGCCCGCCGGCTTCTTCGATTTGTTGTTCGTAGAACATACAGTAGTCATTGATTTTATCCAAAGGAACGGTTCCGTCGGGAATATGGATATTTTTCCGGTCGATGTCGATGTGGTTAAACAGGTATTGGTCCATAAAGTAGTGGTAGGAGTTGGGATTGAGCGGGTCCATCGGGTAGTATTCGTCCAGGTTAAAAGTGATTACGTTTTTAAAGCTCAATCCTTCTTCTCGATGCATTCGGATGAGTTCGTCGTACACTTTGATGGGGGAAGCTCCTGTGGCGAGTCCCAAA
>JAMONI010000352.1 GCA_027065935.1 Flavobacteriales bacterium
TGAGGGTGCCTTACGGTTGCGCGACAAACTCTCGGCGTGGAACGGAGGCACTTTGGTAATTCACCAAACGGAAATGCCTATCAAATGTCCGGTGGCACCGCTCGAATTCGCCTTTCTGGCCGATGAGTTCTTTGCCCGAAAAGGTATGCGCAACCGGGTGGAGATTCTGTTTGTTACCCCGCTCGACGGGGCTTTTACCAAACCCAAAGCCACCGAAAAACTGCACTATCTGTTGGAAAAAAAAGGCATCAGGGAAATCACCCAATTCGACATCGAATCCGTGGATAACGACCGTAAACTCATCAAAGATTACACGGGGCGCGAAGTGGGATTCGATTTGTTGGTCACGGTGCCCACCAATTTGGGTCAAGATGTGATCGAGCGTTCGGGGCTGGGTGACGATATGAATTACGTACCCACCCACAAAGGGACCTTACAATCCTTACAACACGACAACGTGTTCGTTATCGGCGACGCCACCAATTTACCCGCATCCAAAGCCGGTTCCGTGGCTCATTTTGAAGGAGAGATTCTCACCGATAATATATTAAGGTATATCGAAGGGAAGTCTTTACTCGACCGGTTTGACGGACATGCCAACTGTTTTATCGAAACCGGTTACGGTAAAGCTTTACTTATCGATTTTAACTATGAAACCGAACCGCTCGAAGGCAAATTTCCCTTACCCGTCATCGGGCCGATGCGCTTACTGGAAGAAAGCCGCCTCAATCACCTGGGCAAATTGGCCTTCAAATGGATGTATTGGCATTTGATTCTTAAAGGCGTAAAAATTCCTTTCATCTCGCCTACCATGAAAATGTCCGGAAAAAAACTTAACTGAACAAAAATCATACATTATGGAAAAACAAATCGGAAACACAACGATTCA
Organism: Flavobacteriales bacterium; assembly: GCA_027065935.1. Lineage (GTDB taxonomy): Bacteria > Bacteroidota > Bacteroidia > Flavobacteriales > Flavobacteriaceae > JAADED01. The sequence continues at coordinate 890 of JAMONI010000352.1, forward strand.
TTTGGACCAAGAAGGTTATTTGACCGACTTCAACGAGTGGAACGAATCCGTAGCCGAAGCTTTGGCTCGGGAAAAGGGTATAACGCTGACCGATAAGCACTGGGAAGTAATACGTTTTGTGCGGGAGAAATTTCAAAAAGGCGAACCGCTTTCCATCCGGAGTATCAAAAAAAGCGGCGTGGTGGACGTAAAGGAATTTTACGAGCTGTTTCCCGGCGGCCCCTTGAAAACGGTCAGTTTGATTGCGGGGATACCCAAGCCCAAAAGTTGTATTTAACCTTATTTAATTCCTGTCGAAATGAATAGCAAAGCCCGAAAGATGTTATTTATCCTGTCCAAAGCCAATTTGGACAGCGTGTATGCCGCCTTTATTATGGCCAACGGCGCACGCGCCGAAGGCATTGAAGCGGAAATATTTTTTACCTTTTTCGGCTTGGATGCCGTAAGAAAGGAAACGATGAACAAACTTCACATTGCTACGGTGGGAAATCCCGCATTACACATGCCCACCCTACTGGGCGGATTGCCCGGCGTGGAAGCTTTTGCCACCAAAATGATGAAGAAAGAAATGGAAAAATTGGACATTCCGCCCGTGAGTGAATTTTTGGAAATCCTTTCGGATTCGGGGGTTAAATTGTGGGCTTGCCGCTTGGCCGTGGAAATGTTTCACCTCAAACGCGAAGATTTTATCGACGAATTGGACGGCATCATCTCCGTAGGCGAATTTTACCAACGTATCGATACGGACCAAACACACGTTTTGTTTATTTAAGCGGTGCCATAGTTTAACACAATCGCCCGGAAGTTCCGGGCGATTGTTTTTATTTGAATCCGATAAATTCATCCAAGGCCTTGATCACCTTCGAGACGTATTGTTTGAATTGTCCGTATGCTTCGGGCCGGATATCGTCTTCGAGTGCGGTCCGGATGTCGATGTTTACTTGCAGGGTTTTGTCTCCGGTTTTGTTATAACGAATGTCAAACCGGTGATCCTCAAACTCGAGCGAGGCATTTTTCGGTATAATGAAAAATGCGGTGTTTTTTCCTTTGAGATTAATCGTATAATTCATCTTGTAGGCATCGGCATATTCGTAGTAGATAAAACGAAGCGGGTATTTTCTTTCGTCCAAGCTGATCAAAGCGGGTGTGTAGGTTTCGGGTTGCAAAGGTAATTTGAAAATTTTGATGTCGCTCAGGGTTTGCATTTCATCGGCGATTTCAAACTTGGCTTCAAATATTACTTTTTCTTCGGTGCGGTCTTGCCGGATGATTTTATAATCAATCAATTTCAAGTCGAGTTCGTCCAAATTTTCAAAATATTCGATGACGGATTTTTTGCGGTTTTCTTCGTTTTGGTCTTCCAGCATGGAATGGAAATAACTGTTGAGTGCGCCTTGTCCGGTAACTTTAACGCTTATGATTTTTTTGTCGTCGTAGATGTCATATACATAATCCAGCGTAAGGATATTGGGCGTTCTCGAAACTTTATCCAAATGGTGTAGTCCTGAGGTGACATTTTTGTCGTTCCGGTCGAAGGGGATATCGAGAACCGTGGCGCCGATGAGCGAGCGAGGCAAGGCTTTGAATGGCAAATATTTATCCGTCAGTTCCAAATATTGCACCTTGCCGTCGAGCAAAACGCGTGCGATGGCGTGGTTAAAAGCGGTGGAAGGAAGTATCAAGGAGTTGCGTCCGAAATCGTTGGTTTTGACCAACACGATATTGGCCTTTAATCCGGCTTTGCGGGCCAGTGTGACGAAAAGAGTGGACATGTCCTTGCAATCGCCTAGCCGGGTTTCGATGGTTTTGGAGGCTTTTTGCGGAATTTTTCCGCTCTGCCGGAAGTCCACGTAGCTGTAATTGATGTGGTCGGTGATGTAATGATAAATTTTCTTTGCCCGCTGTTCTTCCGACAGCTTTTCATATCCTTCGGGAAAGATTTCCCGGAAAGTTTTGTTGACCGTATTATCATATCGGATGCTTGAGGACGAAAGGTCGGAATACCAACGGGCGATTTCGTCCCAATCCTTCAGCGTGCTTACCGAGAGCATTCGTTCCACATCCACGTATTCGGGCATGAATTTTTCATACGGCGGATTGGCCGGCACGTTTTGGTCGTGCCATTCGTAGATGATATAGTCTTTTTCTTTCCGGGTGGTACCGGGGATCTGTCCGTTAATGACTTTGTAGTGGATTTGCCTGTTTTCGGGAATGAAAAAGCGTGTTATTTTCCGGTCGATGGGATAGAAGTCGTTAAAACTTTCCGATTCGGTAAAGTCTTTATAGAATCGGCCTGTATTGGCCTCGGTCCACTCGTAGTCGATATAGATAACGTCGCCGGGTTGCAAGGTTTGAAAAACCAAATTCGAGCCGGATTTATCGGCGGGCACCACATTGCCGGAAGGCTTAACGATTTCGTATTTATTTATGGTATAGTTCCCGTATAGTCCCAGATCGATTTCCTTCATGTTGTCCACTCCGTTATCCGAAGTGATTTCGTATATATACACAAACCGGTATCTGAGGGCGCCTTCGTCGTAGAGGTAATAATTCTTTTCGGTATGCAAGATGTTGATGTCGTAATTTTTGTCTCTTTTCTTGTTGCGATTTTTTTTGATAAACGCATAGGCTTCATCGAGTACGTATTTTTTGACCGGGTCTTTCTTGCCCGATATGGCATCGAGAGTTTTGCGCAGGCTCATATCGGCGGCGTTATGCTTCAACGATTTGCCATACCACTTCACGGCTTCTTTTTCTTTGCCGGCATATCTTAAAATGTCGCCTTTCAGCTTCATTGCCACGAAGGAATACGGAAACAGGGCCAACACTTTATCGACGTATTGCTCGGCCCGGTCGTATTTTTCCATCTTTTTGAGCTTTTTGGCCACGTCGTAATGTAGCGAGGCTATACCGGGAAAACGGGCGCTACTTTCTTCTAGTAGTGCCAGAGCTTTGTCGTGTTCGTTTTTCTTTTCGTAAATTTTTATCATCTCATCGATGATTTTAGGATAATAATATTTTTCGTTGACCCGGTTGAGGAATTCCAATTCCCGGTCGCTGTCGTTGGTAAGCATTCGACGGAAAAAGCTGTATAAGGGGATGAGTTTAAGATAAGCTTTCCGGTAACTGAGTTCGATAACTTCGTTGACTTTGGCTTTGAGGCCGGTCATGTCGTTTTTCTTGGCCAAAAGAATAATGTCGGGCATTTCGCTAAGAAGTTTCAGGTCGGTTTTCTTCTTGAATTTTTCCGCAAAGGCTTCTATTTCGTTTATATCCTTGTTTTTAAGCCTCCGGTTGCTTTCGTAAAAGATATAGGACATGGCGGTAAAACCGTCGGGGTCGTCGTTGATGATGTTCTCTTTAAGCTCATTGATTTTTTCGGTTTTTTCCTGCAGTTGGTACACCACCATCAGGTTTTCTCGCAGAAAGGTGCTTTGCGGATAAGTTTTCAGGAGTTCTTTGATGATTTTTTCGGCCTCTTCGTCTTTTTCATTACGCAGATAGGTTTTGAACAACATGATTTTGTAAAAAACACTTGAAGGATTTTCTTTGAGTTTGTTTTTAAAAAAGCTTTCAAACACATTTTCCAGCTCAACGGGATTGAGTTCCTCTTCGGTGCTTCGGTTGTAGGGCGCATAAGTGGTTGAATAAGTCAAGCCTTCCACCGGACGGTTTTCGGTATCAACGATTTTCAAGGCAAAGAAAGCCTCTTGGCCGTTGGTGGTTTTTATCAAAAACCGGTTATTTCCGGCGGGCAAATCGATGCGTACGGTATAAGCGTCGAGGGTGCTTTTATGATATTTGTCTTTTTCAAATACCAAAACGTCGTTTACCCAAAGTTTGAAGTCTTTCGGAAGGCTGAGTTTCAGCAAAACCGTTTGCTTTCGGGGATTTTGAACAAAGGTTTGCGCATAATTGATTCCGCTTCCGTACTCTTCGTGATTGTAAAAGGCAAAATAGGGAAATTCACCGTCGTTGGTATTGTCAAACCAATTTACAATCCCATTACTGTTAGCGTTGTAGCCTTCCTTGCTAAAAGCACTCGTTTCGGGCGGATAAGCGATACGCATTCCGCTTTCGTTCAAATTTTCAAATACCCCGCAAAATTGCCACCGGTCGATATGGGTAAAACTTTTTCGTATGTTTTTGCTATGCTCGAAATCCCTCACATACATATCCATTACGGATTTGAGGTATTTGATTTCTCCGGCGATTTCTTCGGGATGACTTATATTTTGGTTGTAGAAAAAATTGACATTCTCCAACATGTCTTTGTGAAAAACTTCTTCGACATAGTCGTCAAAGAAAAAACGTTCGTTCCACAAGGCAAACAAATAATACGGATAATCGGGGTGCTTGACAAAATTCGGATAAAACGCCTCCAACCGGCTAAACTTGCCGTCTTGCGAGCGGGCCAGTTGGTAGAGCAACAGCGCTTCGAT
>JAMONI010000353.1 GCA_027065935.1 Flavobacteriales bacterium
TGCCGTTTCGACGGCTTGCTTAATGTTTTTTGAACTTTCTTCAATCGAGCCGTTTAGGGGTAAGGTTACGGAATAGAGCGTATGTTTGTCCAAAACCCCGTCTTGCCTTATGGTTTGGCCTTCACCTTTGTCGATTCGGTAGGGCGGTCGGTCGGCGGAAACGACGATTAAAGGAATCCGCGCATAAAAGGCTTCGGCAACGGCGGGGTGGTAATTCAAAACGGCCGTACCGGAGGTGCATATCAATACGGCGGGTTTGCGGGTTTGTTGTGCCATGCCCAAGGCCGTAAACCCGGCCGTGCGTTCATCCACGATTATTTCGGGGCTAAAACCCGTAGCTTGCGCTTCAATGATCAGTGGTGCGTTCCTTGAGCCGGGAGAAATGATAACGTCCCGGATGCCGGCTTTCCTTAGCGCCGAAAAAAGAAGTTGTGCGTTGGTTTTATCGGAATGCGCCACCTTATTCTTTCCATTTAATGCTACAGCCGATACTGGGTTTTTGTTCTGCTTCGGGAATGATTTTTCCTTCCAACAAATAATCCAAAGCTTTTCTTAAATCTTTGCCTGAAACAGGGACATCGTTTCCGGGACGGCTATCGTCCAATTGGCCGCGATACACTAACTTGTCATTTTTGTCGAAGACGAAAAAATCGGGAGTGCAGGCCGCTTGATAGGCCCGTGCCACATCTTGAGATTCGTCAAACAGGTATGGGAACGGATATCCGAGTTTTTCGGCGGTTTCTTTCATTTTATCGGGGGCGTCGTCGGGGTATTTTTCAATATCGTTGGAGCTTATGGCAACAAAACCGATTCCGCGAGGCGTATAATCCCGGGCCAAGCGTACCAACTCTTCATTGACATGCTTCACATACGGACAATGGTTGCATATAAACATTACCACCGTGCCTTTCATTCCTCGTACGTCATCGAAACTTAATTGTTTTTCGCTTACGGTGTCGAACAATTTGAATTTAGGCGCTTCGGTGCCTAAGGGTAGCATGGTTGAAGGAACTGCAGGCATAATTTTATTTTTTTCGGCTAAAATAAGGATTTTTTAAAGATGGTTGTAAAATTCCGGTGCATTTGGCGGATTACATCTTCGATGGGAATGTTTTTGGCCGAAGCGGCCTTTTCGTAAATTTCTTTGATGGACACGGATCTGTCATCGGTTTCCAATACGGTTTTATCCAATGGCAAACGGATAAAGGCGTCAAAGGCCCGGGTGTTTTCGTTTAAAATCAAATGACCGAAGGACAAATAGACACGGGGATACCGGACAAGTGTGCGCGCCAGGTCGAAAGATTTCGAGTAGCCATGAATGATAACGGGCACATTTATTCGCTTGAGATACGGTAGCAGTTCGTCGTAACACCTGACACAATGTATGATTACCGGCTTTTGCCATTGGTGGGCCAACCGGATGTGTTTTTCAAAAATATCTTTTTGACGGGTATAAAACGCTTGGAAAGGTTTCATCTTGTCCAATCCCGTTTCTCCTACGGCAATACATTGGGGGTGTTTTAAGTTATCTTCAAGGGATTTCCATACACTTTCATCCGCTTTCGGAGCTTGCCATGGGTGAATGCCGCAACTAAAGAACCGGTTGTCAACAGGTATTTCGTCCGGATTGAGATGTACAATGTCAATCGTGCCGGGCTCTTGGGCTTTACGGTGTGTATGAAAATCAATGATCGGTTTCATCTTACGGGGTTTGTGCCGGAAGGGGTTGCCGGGTGATGATGATACCTTCGTCGAATTCCATGATGTTGAACTCTTTAAAAAAATCCTTGATTTCATCGAGGCCGGGCGAAAAATCCCATTGTTTGTGGCCTTTAAAGTAAACGATTACACCTTTGTTGCGCCTTAGGATTTGCTTGATTTCATTCATTTCCCGCAGATATGATTTGTTTTTTTTCAGGGATTTGCTGTCGTATTTTACGGGGAAATCCATAATCAGTGTATCGTTTTCCACGTATTGTTTGAGTTTGTCGGATACATTACACCATATCAACCGGTCATCGAATGACTTGATGGTTTTTAAAAACTGTGTTTGCGCCAAGCTCAAGTTGACTTGCGAACGGTGGAGAAATTCTTCGGTTTTGGATATGAAATTCACCGTATGCGAAATAAACAACAATCCTAAAAGTACATAAAACAATTGGCGACGCCGGTTGTAGATAATGTCCAAGATGCAGAGTGATAAAACAAGCATAATCAAATACACGGGTGCCAGCATCCGGAAATCGAGCGGTGAGGAATAATCCACAAAGGATATCACGATGATGATAAAAAAGACATACACACTGGCAATGACGAGCAAGGTCACGGCATAAATACGTCCGATACGGTCGTAAATTTCCTTACGGCTCAGAAAAATGCCCCAAATGCCCAAGATGCCGACGGGAACAATCAAAAATTTGGTCAGGCCCGGCACAATCCAATTGACCGACGTTACGAAAAATTGATTGAAATGTTCCGTTCCGAGAAAATGAAAAGCATAATCTCTCCCGAAAAATTTGGAAAAATGTAAAGTGTAAAAATACCAAGGCAGAAAAAAGGCTGTCACAATCAGAAGAAAAACGGAAATGTGTTTTATTTTTTCGGTGCGGTCGATTCGTAAGGCGAGCAAGGTCAACAAATAAGCCGGAATAATTCCCAAGGCCGCATATCGGGTCAATAAAGCCAACGAAATAAACACGGCCGTTTTGACAAGCCATCCGGTTTTGGGTTGTTCTGTGTAACGCAGGAAATAATATACCGACATCAGAAACAAGGGAATAAACAAAGTTTCGGACAATGCCGAAAACGACAGAAAAAAGGTCCAGGAAAACCAATAGAATACCAATCCGGCACATACCAAAATCCTGCGGATTTTGAAAAGTAAAAGAATCCGGTATAAATACACGAAAGTAAGCAAAAGCGTTATGCTTCGTAATAAAACGGAAGCCGCCATGATATCGTGGTTCGTAAAATGTGCCGATAAAGCGATGAGAACAGGGTATAAAGGAGGCCAAAAAATATAAGGATACCAATTGCCGTCTTTCAAATATACCAAACCGTTGCCATGCAAAAAATTGTAGGCTACTTCCAAGTAAATACTCTCGTCGGCGGTATTGACAAACAAATCTTGATTAACAATCCACCAAAAGTAGATAAACACCCCCGTAATAATAACAAAAAATGGCTTATGTCGTTTAATTATTTGATTCATCATTTTTTATAAAAATTCATTTCCTGAATGTAATCGAAAACCTTTTCGGGCAAATAAGGGCGGACGTTTTTCCCCGACTTGATGTCTTTTCGGATTTGCGAAGCCGAAATTTCCACTATAGGCGCTTCGCCGAAAAATCGCACACGGGGGTGGGATAGTAGTTCCGCTTTGAGATTTGTCCGTCTCGGATACACGTATATTTCGTGGTTCTTTAGGATTTCTTCATAATTTTTCCATTTGGGCAAAGTGGCTAACGTGTCTTGTCCCATCAGCGGAACAAAACGCTTCTCGGGATGAATATCTTGCAGGTGTGCCAAAGTAACCACCGTATAGTTAGGGCGGGGCAAGTCGAATTCCACGGTGGAAACTTGAAATTTTTCGTAAGATTCCAAAGCCAATCTCAAAAGATACAGGCGATGATAGTCGGGCAACAGGTTTTTTCGTTGTTTCAACGGGTTATGCGGCGTCAAAACAAACCATACTTCATCCAAATCGGTGTGTTCGGTAAAGTAGTTGGCCAGTATCAGATGTCCCGTATGAACGGGATTGAAACTTCCGAAAAATAAGCCCGTTTTAGCATTTTTCATCGGCAATAAAAGCTTTGACTATACCGTAGGCTTTCTGCACGCTCATTTCCAAGTCGTCGTTTACCAAAATAATGTCGAAAGCGGGGGCGTAACGGATTTCTTCGGCCGCTTTGGATAAACGCAAACGAATCTTCTCTTCACTTTCCGTATTGCGTGCCTGAAGGCGTTTTTGCAATTCTTCAAAATCGGGCACTTGAACGAAAACGGACAAGGTCCGGCCGGGAAACATTTTTTTGATGTTCATTCCGCCTTGAACGTCGATGTCGAAAATGACGTTTTTCCCTGCATTCAACAGGCGAAAAACTTCTTCTTTTAACGTCCCGTAAAAATGGTCGGGATATACTTCTTCCCATTCCACAAAAGCGTCTTCGGCTATTTTTTTTCTGAAAACTTCGGGACTGAGGAAGTAATAATGTTTGCCGTGTTCTTCGTAATCGCGTTTGGCACGAGAAGTGGCGGAAACCGAAAAAGCCAAATTCAACTCGGGATAAGCGAGCAAACGCTGCACAATGGTGGTTTTTCCACTGCCCGATGGTGCGGAAAAAACAATTAACTTGCCTGACTTAGAGCTATTTACGGATGACATCCGGCCGTTTGAAAATTAATTCCAAATATAAAAATTATTAACGAACCGAAAATTATGCTTATATTTAAGAAAAGAAAACACGTTATGGCCAAGTATATCAAGCTGTACCCCGACCATCCCCATCCGGCTCATATAAATGAAGCGGTGGAGATTCTGAACAACGGCGGTTTGGTAATTTATCCCACCGATACCGTGTACGGACTGGGCGCTTCGATTCACAAACCCAAAGCCATTGAAAAATTAGCCCGGATCAAAGGTGTCAAACCCGAAAGCGCTCCTTTCACCCTCTTGTTTCACAACCTCAGCCAAATGTCCGATTACATCAAGCAAATCGATACGCCGACCTTTAAAATACTCAAAAAAGCCACCCCCGGTCCCTATACCTTTATCCTGCCGGCGGTTCACCGTTTGCCCAAAATCATGAAAAAAAGAAAAACCATCGGATTTCGCATTCCCGGTTGCCCCATTCTACTCGAAATACTCAAAACCTTGGACGCTCCGTTGGTGAATATTTCCATTCGCGACGATGACGCCTTTACCGAATACACCACCGACCCCGAATTGATTTACGAAAAATGGCGCCACCGTGTGGATGCCGTGATAGACGGCGGTGTTTCCGAAAAAATTCCCTCCACGGTTATCGATTTGACAGGAGATGAACCTGTGTTGGTAAGGGAAGGAAAGGGGCATTGGGAAATTTTATAGTGCATTTTTTATTTCAAACGGTTTGTTCGGGTAATATTTTTTGTTATTTTGCGAAAAATTATTGTAAAGCCCCTGTAGCGTATGAGTAAGAAAAACAAGTATCAGTTCGAGTTTATCATCAACGCTTCGCCTTCTATGATTTATCAATACCTTACTTCGGCCTCGGCATTAGCCCAATGGTTTGCCGATGACGTGGTATATAAGGGCGGACAATAT
>JAMONI010000354.1 GCA_027065935.1 Flavobacteriales bacterium
TCTTTGTAAAGATTTTCATCCTTCTGCGTGGGAGGCGCCAATCGCGGGAGGGGAAAATCGAAGGCTTGGCCGAGCCGAAAAGCAAATGCCCGCCGGTCAAATACAGTGCCGCAGCGAGGCAAAGCGACTAACCGCCCCTTGGAAGGCGGAATACAACCGGACACGCCGAGCGCGTGGTAATGAAAATAACCGCTCATCGAAGCGGAAACCGACACAAAGCCGCCCGTAGCGGCGGGGTAGCAAGTACCGGAAAAATTGTTTAATTTTAAAAAGTCAAAAAGCTAAAGCCATGAAAAAGTTCATAGTATTATCCGTCCCCTTTGTTTTAATGCTTTTATCTTGCAAATCCGACAAAATAGCTTCGCTTAACCCGGAAGAATTTAACATAAGCAGGGAAATTGCAACGGCATTGGTCAATGATGAAAATTTGGAAATACACGACTTCCACAAAGAAAACGATTTAAGCAAAATGATTGTCGAAACCCCGGACGAACGATTACGTTTTTCCGTTAAAGCATTAAGCGATGATTTGTATGCGGGATTTATCACGCCCGGACATGACCTGTTTGAATGGACGTCTTCCGACCGTCTCATAAGATCCGAACTCAAAAAAGACTTGAATTTTTATTTATACGACAAAAAAAACGGAAAACTCCAACGTATCAATCTCTTTCAAAAAGCAAAAAAATATGCCTTGCAAAAATCCGGAGGAAATCAAGTGGAACAAATTGAAATCGGTGATATAAAATGGGGAAATTATCCCGAAAACAAGGTTTTTTATGTAGAAGTGGATTACAAATTTGACGGTCACGATACCAACTATATTTTAATGGTGGATGTTAATCAAAAGAAAGTGGCGGGAGTGAGCTGTGACGGAGCCAAATGCTGTCGCGTTCGCTACTATCCGGGTGAAGGATATTTTGAATGTTCGTGTTCAAATTGTGTGATGAATGTCGATTAAAAAAAAGCCGTTCGGTTGATTTTTATGTAAAACCGTCTTGAATTATTCGGGGCGGTTTTTTTTTATTTGGTAAATGCAAATATTACGGAAAATATTAACTAGATTTCGCTTAAAAAACACGGTTGTATCAATACCGTATAGGTAAAAGTCACTCGGTTTTATTTTTTTCTTTGACATTTCTTTTAAAAGTCATCGTGCGGGGTGTTTAAGAAAAAAAGGCATTAGGTCAGGTTCACTTTCTATAAGATTAACCCGTAAGTACCGCATCTTTTTCAATTTAGCTAATGAAACCGTATCTAGTTAACGGCACAAAGTTTTAGCAAGTTTTAATTCTTTTCCGGTCGTACGAAAAAATTTTTTGCAATTTCTTATCCTATTTTAATGACACGGCGCTTTGGCTCCTTTACCTTTGTAGCAACAAAACGTAAAGACATGAAACGCAAAGCGCTATTTTTCTTTTTTGTTTTCGCCTTATTTTCCGGGATGATTTCCGCTCAAGTGGTTATCAACACGGACGGAACGCAAGGGCATGCATCCGCCATTTTGGATGTACAAAGTGATACGTTAGGCATCTTGATCCCGAGGATGAACATGACACAACGCGATAACATCAATGCCCCTGCCACGGGACTATTGGTTTTCGTTACCGACGACAACAATTTTTATTATTACGACGGCACCGGGTGGATGAATTTGAGCGGTGCCCGAAAAATCAACGACTTAATCGACGGCAAATCCGACAACGACGGAACAAACGATTACTCTTCCGTTTTTCTCGGCTATCAGGCAGGTTTGAATGACAGCGGTAACAATAACGCCAACGTGTCCGTAGGATACCAAAGCATGTTGGCCAACACCGACGGCTACAACAATACCGCCGTAGGACATATGGCATTAAACCAAAATACAACCGGATATAACAATACCGCTATAGGATACATGGCATTACGCCAAAATACGACGGGATACAACAACACCGCCGTAGGAGAAAGCGCACTGGCCAATAATCTCACCGGATATCGCAATGCGGCCGTCGGAAAATTCGCTTTGTCATCAAATACTTCCGGTTACCGTAATACGGCGGTAGGATATGGTGCTTTGAGCAACAATATATCGGGTTATTGGAATGTAGGAATAGGATACAACGCCCTTCAATACAATGAAACGGGCCGTGAAAATACGGCCGTGGGATACGAATCATTACGAAATAGAAACGGCAGAAGAAACACGGCCATAGGATTCAAAGCCTTTTACAATACTACCGACAGTATAAGCACATCCACCGCAATAGGGTATGCTTCCACCATTACCGCACACAGGCAAATACGTGTTGGAAACACTTCCATTTCTTCCATCGGAGGTTATGCCGATTGGACCAACCTCTCCGACGGACGCTTTAAAGTCGATATCAAGGAAAACGTACCGGGCATGGCCTTGGTGGAAAAATTACGACCCGTAACCTATCGACTCGATATGGACGCCCTGGCCCGTTGGTTCAAAACTCCCGACAGCCTGCGCGTTCCCGAAGACGAAACGGTAAAAGCCCGGGAAATCCAAATCGGATTCGTAGCACAAGAAGTGGAACAAGCGGCCCGGGAGCTGGGTTTCGATTTCCACGCCATAGACAAACCCAAAAACGAAAACGACACCTACGGACTGCGCTATGCCGAATTCGTTCCCGTGCTGGTCAAAGCTTTACAGGAACAACAAAACATAATCCGAAAGCAACGAAAAAAAATCACCGACCTAAAAGAAGATTTCGATAAAAAAATCCAAACTTTGGAGCAACGCATCCTTTCATTGGAAAAATCCATGAAAACCAATACCAAGTAACTCGGAGCGGTTTTATTACTTCTCTCATCCGGAGCCGTCAGCTTTTGTTGACGGCTTCTTTAATACAACTCATTGAACCTGCCGTCCGCATTATCTCAATGATTTCCCCCGCTTTTCGTTATGAATACATTAAAATGACCGGGCAAAGGCATAATAAAGTTTAATGATTTTGTCAGCCTCGATGCAATTCCGAAAAATATGACACTTTTTCAACACTTTTTCGTAAATTGAAACACAAATTAAAACGATACGATGAATAAAAAATTCAAATATTTCCTCATAGGCGGAATCGGTTTGATTGTTCTGTTGAGCGTTCTTTCCAAAGCGGGCGTAATAGGAGACTCATCTAGCGGAAAAAAAGTAAGAATTTCCAAAGTCAAACGCATCGACCTTACGGAAAGTATTATCGCTTCGGGAATCATTCAACCCGAAAAAGAGGTAAAAATTTCCTCCGAAGTATCGGGAGAGATTGTGGAATTGCCCGTAAAGGAAGGTCAACAAATCAAGAAAGGCCGATTACTGGTGCGCATCAATCCCGATTTGTATCAATCCGCTTACGAGCGTGCCCTAGCCGCCCTTTCCAACGCCCTCGCCGCTTTGCATCAACAAAAAGTACGATTGCAATTGGCCGAAACCGAATATAAGCGAAACAAACAATTGTTTGATAAAGGAATCATCGCTCAAGCCGAATTTCAACAATCCGAAACCAATTATAAAGTGGCCCGTGCGGCATACCGGTCCGCAAAGTTTCAAGTGGAAAGCGCACGTGCGGGCGTCAAAGAAGCACGCGACAACCTTAAACGTACGGAAATTTACGCCCCGATTTCGGGCACACTGACCCGTTTAAACGTGGAAAAAGGCGAACGCGTGGTGGGGACCAAACAAATGGCAGGCACGGAAATCTTGCGCATCGCCGATTTGAACCTTATGGAAGTATTGACCGATGTCAACGAAAACGACATCGTAAAAGTGCAACTCAACGACAGCGCCATAGTGGAAATCGAAGCTTTTCCGGGTCGCAAGTTCAAAGGCATCGTAACCGAAATTGCCAACTCGGCCGAAACGCAAAATGCCGCATTAGACCAAACGGTAAATTTCAAAGTCAAAATTCGCATTTTAAAATCTTCCTACCGGGACCTGGTGCAAGACAAACCCGAAGGCTTTTCGCCTTTCCGGCCCGGAATGACCGCAAGCGTTGAAATCATCACCGACCGGAAAGAAAACGTTCTGGCCGTTCCTATCGGCGCCGTCACCATACGTAAGGACTCCACGGGCAAGGAACGTGAAACCGTGTTCTTATTTGAAGAAGGCACCGCCAAACGACAATTCGTAAAAACCGGCATTCAGGATACCGAGCATATTGAAATCATCGAAGGCTTGAACGAAGGGCAACAAATCATTACGGGACCTTTCAAGCTGGTATCCAAAGGCCTAAAAGACGGCGATGAAGTGGAACCGATGGAACAACGAGCAGAAAAGAAAAAACATAATCGAAGGAAAAAACAATAAAATTGAGGCCATTTAAACCTTATTCTTTTCCAAGCTGGTTGGCTTTTTTTTTCAAACCGGCGCTCTTTCATTACCCGAACGAAAGCAAACGCATTTTCCTCACCTTTGATGACGGCCCCACACCGCAAGTAACGGAATTCGTTTTGGATTTGTTAAAACAATATGATATGCGCGCTACCTTTTTTGTTGTAGGCGACAAAATCGAAAAGCATTTGGATATCTTGAACCGCGCCCGTTCGGAAGGGCATTCGATTGCCAATCACACCTATTTTCATACCGTTTACAACCGAAACTCCGAGCCGGATTACCTGAGTGAAATCGCAAAAACCCAAGATTTGCTCGACGGATACGGTTTAAGCACCAACCGTTTTTTTCGACCGCCTCACGGACGTATTTCCCGGAGTCTTATCAAAAAACTGCATCAATCGGGTTACCGGACGGTAATGTGGAAACTATTGAGTTGGGATTTCGACCCCACAATCAATCCCCTGCATTCCCTCCAAAAACTGAAGCGGCGCACCCGTCCCGGCCACATCGTCGTATTTCACGACAGCAAAAAAGCCTATTCGTCCTTAAAAATTATCCTGCCTCCGTATCTCGCTTTTCTCAAAGAAAAAGGATGGCGATCGGAGGTTTTACAAGCATTATAATGTTTTTCATTAAACTTGCAATAAATTTTCAGGCAATGAAAGACAAGTGGTGGATATTTTTTTTCTTCGTCGGGTTTTATGCTCCGGCACAAATCAACTTACTCAATGACTTCGACGGCGAACATGAGTTTTTCTTACCCGGCGGCAGAAAATACACCGCCGTAAAACCACTGGAATTCGAACGAATCGACACGGTTAAACGGAATAAATACCTTCAAGAATTAAATATCAATACCAATAGTAAGTTCCTCGATTGGGCCTTCAATAAAGATTTTATTCATATCAAAGACAAACGTTACAGCTTGCGCGTTTTGCCCGCCTTTTACTTGGAAGCGGGAC
>JAMONI010000355.1 GCA_027065935.1 Flavobacteriales bacterium
CATTTTTTCATACGGCTTCAGTTCCTAATTGTCAGGTTTTTCAAATATAGGAAAAAAATCGGTTCAAAATAACAGGAAGGTATCATGCTTGTTGTATTCCTACCGCCTCCCCTTTTTATAATCCTTCGGATTTTACGGGTTTTTTATACAAAAACGAACCGGAAAATAAGAAACGCCTTTTAAAGCTATCCCCTCGATTGATTGGAAGACGTATGTTGGTTTTTAAAGAGTCATTGGCGCTTAGCCGTTTGCGTTTTTCCACCTTCGGCGGAGTAGAGGAGAATTTTCTGTTGGCACTTAGAAGATGGAGAGCGGTTCATAGAGATTTGATTGGCATCATACGAAGTTCGTACATTTAAGACGGAATTGATACTGGAATAATTTTTGTAAATTTGATTGAAATAAATTGTTATGAAAACACCCGTTTTTATCGTACACACTGATAACGAAGAAAAAATAAAGGCTATTCGTGCATTTTTCAAAGCGCTCGACATTGCTTATGACATGAATTATTTTAGTTATGATCCGGATTTTGTAAAAAAAATACATCAAAGCGAGAAAGAATTAAAGGAAGGAAAGGTTTTGGAAATTCATAAGAAAGACATCAAAAAACTATTGGAATTGGATGAATAAATCCATCTACTCACTGGTATTCAGTACTACCGCATTGGATGATTTGGAATATTTTAAAAAATCGGGAAATAAAAAAGTTTTACTAAAAATTGCCCGAATTTTGGAGGAATTAACTCTTCATCCCGACAAAGGCACGGGAAAACCCGAAAGATTAAAGTTTGAATTGAGCGGTTATTGGTCAAGACGCATTAATAAAGAACATCGTTTAATTTACAGGTTTGACGATCGAAAGGTATATATAGTTTCCTTAAAAGGGCATTATTAATTGCAAGTAAAAGCCGCAGGCAGGTGAAGGGGCGGATAGTTATGGAGAAGTTTTAGATTTTTTTTCTTCCGCTCCCCTTTTTATAATCCTTCGGATTTTACGGGTTTTTTATACAAAAACGAACCGGAAAATAAGAAACAACAGATAAGTAAAAAAGATAAAAGTATGCGTTTGTCCTGTCTAAAATAAATCGTTTCGTTAGAAGGAAGGGGTGTAAAACCGTTTTAAGTTGTTTTTGTTCCAAAATACGGAGGCGGGTTTGTATCCTTGCTTCATGGATTTGTATATCCATTTGGCCGCTTCGGATTTGTCTTGAGGTATGGCTTTTCCTTTCCAATACATAATACCCAGCATATATTGGGCTTTGGGTTGGTTCTGGCGGGCGGCACGGTTAAAGTATTCAAAGGCTTTGATGTAGTCTTTGGGCATTCCGCCTTCACCGTTATAATAAGCGGTGCCCAGCATAAATTGGGCGTCGGGATTATTTTGTTCGGCACTCAGGGTAAACCACAAAACGGCTTCTTTTTTGTTCATTTTCACGCCTTGTCCCGTCCAAAGCAGAATGCCTACCATAAATTGGGCTTGGTCATGACCTTGCCGGGCCGCTTTTTTGAACCATTTCATGGCTTCTTTTTTGTCGGGTTTTACGCCTTTACCCCGGTCGTAAAACACGCCGAGCATGTATTGGGATTCTTTATGACCGTTTTGGGCGGCTTTCAGGTATTTTTCAAAAGCTTTACGCATGTTTTTGGGGGTTCCCAGCCCGAAGGTGTACAGGTAGGCCAGATTGAAAGTGGCATCCCGGTGGCCTTGTTCGGAGCTTAGGTTAAACCAGTAAAAAGCCGAATCGAGGTCTTTGGGGACTATGGAGCCTACCAAAAAATACTTGCCTACAATAAATTGCGCTTCGACGTGACCGTTTTCCGCACTTTTCCGGTACCATTCGAATGCCTTATGTTCATTATGAAACGTGCCGGGTGCGTGATAGTATTCGGCCAACCGGAATTGGGCATCAACATTTCCCTCTTTGGCCCGTTGCTTTAATTCCCACAAGTTGACTTGAGCGCATAGACTCGCGGGAATCCAAAATATTAACAATAAAACCGTTGTTTTCATAACGCCGTATAAATGGACGACGTAAAAATAATAAATTTTTTAAAATTGTCAAGTGATTATTTTAAAAAAAGGAAAATTTCTTCGGGTGCGAGGCTGTATTTAAGTTTTTAGTATATGAATTTGTAGGGGCAATAGCGTCTTTTCCGGGTGCTACTGCGGTAAATTTATCGTTTTTTTAAAGATGCGACGGGTTTCGGAAGACTTTTTTGGTGGGAATTTTGGGTAAGTCCGGGTTTTCGTAGCGTGCGGCCAGTTGACCGCAAGCGGCATCGATGTCTTGTCCGCGACTTCGCCGTAGGGTAACCGTGATACCGGCTTTTTTCAATGCGGTCCGGTATTTTTCCAAACTTCGATTGTCGGCTTTTTGGTAGCGGTCGAACGAATCGGTGGGATTGTATTCGATGAGATTGACTTTGGAGGGAACTTTGCGAGCCATTTTTACCAGAGCCTCGATGTGTTTTTCATCGTCGTTGATGTTTTTGAATACCAAATATTCGAAGGTAATTACGGATTTGGTTTTACGGTACCAATATTGTAAGGCTTCCGACAAGCTTTGCAGCCCACCGGTACGGGCATTGACGGGCATGAGGCGTGAGCGGGTTTCGTCGATGGCGGCGTGTAACGATACGGCTAATTTGACTCTTAGGTTTTCGTCGGCCAAGCGTTTAATCATTTTGGGAATGCCGGCGGTGGAAACGGTAATTCGTCTGGCGCCGAAATGCAGTCCGTCGGGGGCGGTAATAATACGGATGGCTTTCACCACATTTTCGTAGTTGAGTAACGGCTCGCCCATACCCATAAAGACGATATTGGTCAGGGGAGTTCCGTAGTGTTCGAGACTTTGTTGTTGTGCTTCCACCACTTGGTCCACAATTTCGTCCACACTCAAGTTGCGCATACGTTTGAGTGTGGCGGTGGCACAGAAAGTGCAATCCAAACTGCATCCTACTTGCGAAGAAATACAGGCGGTAACGCGTTTGCCTTCAGGAATCAACACACTTTCCACAATAAGCCGGTCGGGGAGGGTAACGGCATTTTTCAATGTGCCGTCGATACTTTGTTCGGTTTGTGAAAAACGGGACTTGGGAATATAAAACAGTTCGTCGAGTTTGGTTCGCAGTTCTTTGGAAAGGTTGGTCATTTTTTCAAATCCGTTCGCTTGTTTGTTCCAAAGCCAATCATATACTTGTCGCGCCCTGTAGGCGGGTTCGCCCAGTTCTTTGAATATTTTTTCCAAATGGTTGAGATCAAGCGATTTGATGTTTTGTTTTTTCATCGGATTCAAAAAAATTCAGTCGATTTCTTC
Organism: Flavobacteriales bacterium; assembly: GCA_027065935.1. Lineage (GTDB taxonomy): Bacteria > Bacteroidota > Bacteroidia > Flavobacteriales > Flavobacteriaceae > JAADED01. Next base: position 3,321 of record JAMONI010000355.1, read on the forward strand.
AAAATCGGCTTCTTCCGCACCGTCGGTAGATTTTTTTCGGGTGATATAGGTTTTGCCCGGTTCGGTTTTTACTTCTTCGTTGCGATAGTAAGGGTTATTGAATTGTTCTTCAAAGCGTTTTTGGGCTTTTTCCACCATTTTTCGCACCATAAAAGGCGCCAAAATGCGTCCGATAATACGGAGAACCAAGTAAACCACAATGATAATAAGCAAGATACGAAGCAATCCCATTCGGAGTGATTTTCGGTAAAGTTACAAAAAAATTGCAGGCCGGTTTCAGTAGGTCGTGTAAATAATTTCGATTTTCGGATTCCGGGAATATTCCGCCGGATTACAACCCAACCGGCCTTGCGGAATGGGGCGGTTTAATTTGTCGAAATAAGCAATCCAAATGCTGTCGAACCTTCCCGTGCGCAGGTTTTTGAAGTTCATCGGATAGACGTCGAACAAATGGCGGTCGTTTTCGTCGGTAAAGATGTCGTAAATCAGTTCGGAGCAGTAGTATTTTTCATTGTTCAGTTGAAAAACTTCGTCATAAGGTAATCCGATTTTTCGATAGGCTTTCTGCACCGCTTTCGGAATGTATTTCCGGTAAGGTGGTTTAAGGCGGCCTACCAAGATTTTCGGGCTTCTTTTAAGGAACGTGTCCAACGGGACAATTTGAACTTTGTCGTAGGCTTCGATGACAAAAATTTTTTCGTCTTGAATGACGATTATTCCGACGTGGGAAACGGGTTTGTTTTGAAAGCCCCGGGTGGCGTTTTCAATGGCATCGCAAAGCGGACAATCCAAGTCTTGAAAGATCAAGTCGCCGGTTTGCCATTGGGGGCGGTTATGGCAAGTTGAAAAAAACAATAGCGACGTTATCAAAACCAAATAGCGCATGCGGGCGGTTGTTGGTAAGAACCGCAAATATAAATAATTTCCGGGCAAGCGGTTAGATATCCGCCATTCCCTTTAAAATCCTACGGATTTTATGTTCATTTTTTTATGGATTTTCAAATCCGTAAAAGCGGATTTTCTTTATACCAGTCATTGATTTTGCCTTATTTTTTTCGTATATTTACAGTTAATTCATAAACCTAAAAATATGCTCACAACCGAAATCAGAAACTTCAATGAAGTAGAAGCGACGTATCAACCCGAAATCCGAAAAATGATCAAACAACGCCAAGAGTATTTCGAGAATTTGTTCAAAAAATATTCTAAGGATTTGGTGTTGAAAATCGACTTTAACAAAGACAAACAATACCGGGTAAATCTGGAAATCAATATGTTAAGCAAAACGGTTTCCGTAACCGAATTGGACAAGGACCCGGTGGCGGCTTTGCGCAGGGCTTTTTCGGAATTCAAAAAAGCGGTCAAACGCCAAATCGCCTTGGAACGCAAGGATTATCTATACAAACGCAAGCGTTATCGTCAACAAAAATGGTCCGAATATTTTCATCTTTTGACCGAAGATGTGGAAGCAAGCAACCGCGACAACCGCCCCAAATACAGCCGAAAGGTCAAAAACGCTTTGAAATCCGTGCAGAAATATCTCAAAAAACGTCTTAAAGAATCGGGTTTTACCAAAAAACAAATCAAAGCGCAAATGCCCCGGCTCGTAGAGTTGATCGAAAGGAAATTTTACGCAAAATTTGATCCCAAACAGCACGGCCCCGGAGATATCGATGCCCTGCTTTTCGGAACGGCCGAAGAGATCCTTGCACAATATCAAAATTCCGGCGCCGAAGCCGACGGTGAAATCGAAGTTGTGGAATTCGAAGGCGACAACCAAGCACCGAACGAAGAAAATTACGAACCCGAACTCTATTTTCTCGAAGACTTTACCGATAACGACGATTTGATCGACAGGGTAAGCGAGCAATTCTCCGCCGAAGAAGTGGATGACAAAATTTCAGGTATCGTAGGCAGTCT
>JAMONI010000356.1 GCA_027065935.1 Flavobacteriales bacterium
CCCGGTGCGGTTCCTTGATCCACAAAGGCCGTATTATATTGAAATCCGCCTCTGGGATCGTTGATACGCATTCCCGTTGCTTTGGAAATGTTGCGATTATTCGAACAGGAAGTCATTCCTGTTATTACAACACCCAATGCGATGAACAATAAACTTTTGTATTTCATAACCTAACCAATATATGTGATGAAAAAAAAACTTTACACTACAGGATGCAAATATATGATAAATTTCTTTTTTACAAGTTTTCATTTTTTCATTAAACGTTATTTAACCTTTTCTTATTGCATCGATGGGATGTAATTTGGCGGCTTGCAAGGCCGGCCAAACGCCGGCTACGATGCCTATCAGAACGGAAACGCTCGCGGCGATGAAAATATTTTTCAAAGAAACGACCAACTCGAATCCCGAAAACATCTTGCTTCCGGCCAAAACGGCAATAAAGAGCAACATAAATCCCAAACTTCCGCCTATAACGGACAACAACACCGATTCGATCAAAAATTCCCGCTTGATGATATTACGCTTGGCGCCCAGTGCTTTTTGAATGCCTATTTCTTTGGTACGCTCTTTTACGCTGACAAACATGATGTTGGCAATGCCGAAAGCCCCCACCAATAATGAAAATCCGCCCAAAATCCACCCCGCAATGCTGAGGGTGCGCATGCTTTCTTCCACCACTTCCTTCAAAAAATCGATGTTGTTAATATAAAAATTGTTGTCCCGCCCGGGTTTTAATTTCCTGAATTTTCTTATCAATCGTTCGAGTTGTTCTTTGAGAAGGGGAACTTTGTCCGGATTTGAAGGCAACACCATAATGGTGGAATAGAACCGGGTTTGACCGGGATAAAATTTCTTCACAAAATTATACGGAACGAATATTTGATTATTGGTAGGATTGATTTTAATCATGCCCGTATCCTTTTTTAAAACCCCTATGATGCGTATCTTTTTTCCGAATACTTGAATGTATCGGCCCACCGGATTTTCGCCAGGAAAAAGCGCTTCGGCCACTTCGCCCCCTATAACCGCCACAGGCAATCCCTTTTTGTCTTCAAATACATTATAAAATCTTCCTTCGGCCAAGTCGAATTTCATGATACTAAAAACATTATAGGTATCCGAAACCAAAGAGACCCGGACTTTTTCCCGTCCTTTTTTGACCGGAACACTCGGTACCACCATCCTGAAATTCATAGCTTTAAACAAACCGGAGTCTAAATTTTCCTTTAAAAAAACATATTCGTCATACACCGGCCGCTTCATCCTTCGTAATTTGGCCCATTGGATGTTTCCCATATTTTTGTAATCGAACCGGTCAATAAATAAGGTGTTATTGCCGAATTTATCGAGCGACTTGATTAAATACCGGTTGAGCGAGTCCACTCCCGTATAAATGGCCGACACCGAAAAAATACCTATGCTTACTCCCAACAAAGAAAGTGAAGTTCGCAAGATGTTGGTTTTTAACGACTTGACGGCCAGCTTAAAAGAAAGCATCAAGGTTTCGAGGCTTTTTATCGTATCGGGCATTAGGCTGTTTTATTTTCAAGCGTTAAGTTAAAAAAAAATTTATAGATAAACTATTCATAATTAGTTTTTTTGTAACTTTGAAATTCAATAAAAATTTGCTTGCCGGTATGGGATTTTTCGATTTTATGACCAAAGAAATCGCCATTGATTTGGGTACGGCCAACACCTTAATCATTTATAATGACAAAATCGTGGTGGACAGCCCTTCCATTGTGGCACGTGATTTAAAAACGGGAAAAGTGATTGCCGTTGGCAAGGAGGCGGCACTTATGCAAGGCAAAACCCATGAAGGCATTCAAACCATTCGTCCGCTTAAAGACGGTGTGATTGCCGACTTTGAAGCCGCCGAGCTTATGATACAGGAATTCATCCGAAAAATCCCTCCTTTCAAAAAATCCTTCTTCTCGCCCAAGCTGAAAATGGTGATTTGTATTCCGTCGGGCATTACCGAAGTGGAAAAGCGTGCCGTTAGAGATTCGGCCGAAAAAGTCAATGCCAGCGAAGTGTATCTTATTCACGAACCCGTGGCGGCGGCCATCGGTATGGGCATCGACATTCAAAAACCACAAGGTAACATGGTTATTGACATCGGCGGGGGCACCACTGAAATCGCCGTTATTGCCTTAAACGGAATCGCCGTAAAAAAGTCCGTCAAAATAGCCGGTGACGTATTCAATTCCGACATTATTTCCTATATGCGTAACAAGCACAATCTGCTGATCGGTGAACGCATGGCCGAGAGCATTAAAATAGAAACCGGAGCGGCCACAGACGAACTCCCTAATCCGCCCGAGCCGTTTAACGTACAGGGACGCGACCTGATCACCGGCAAACCCAAGCAAGTTACCATTACCTTTAACGAGGTGGCCAAAGCTTTGGACAAGTCGCTTACGCGTATAACGGATGCCATCATCGAAACCCTTTCGGTTACTCCGCCCGAACTTTCGGCCGATATTTACAAAAGCGGATTATACTTGGCCGGAGGCGGTTCATTACTGCGCGGTTTGGATAAGCGCATCAGCGACGCAACCGAACTTCCCGTTCACATTGCCGAAGACCCCTTGAGAGCCGTCATCCGGGGTACCGGACTCGTTTCCAAAGATTTCAATAAATACAAAAGCGTACTATTGCGATAAATGTCTGTAATCAATCGTTTGTTCTTCCGAAAAATCAATTTTTGGATTTTTGCTTTCCTAATGTCCGTATCTTTGTTGTTGACTTACCGGAGCAATAGTGTTTTTCAATTTAATGTCAACAACACGATGTTGGAAATTACGGGCATTTTCAACAAACCTTTCCGGAAATGGAAGGATTTGTTACGAGTGAAACGGAACTACGAGACCCTGCTCAAAGAAAACACGGATTTGCTCAACAAAAAGTTCGGCGGGCAGGCTCCCCCGTCATCGTTTTCGATTACATCGGCCCGGATTGTATCGCGGCATACCGGTGCATATAAAAATTTTATTATCCTCGACAAAGGCAAAGCCGACGGCATACATGTTTCGGACGGCGTATGGACATCGGAAGGTGCGGTGGGGGTCGTGTCGAGTGTTTCCGAGCATTTTTCAAAGGTTTTTCTGCTTCGGCATCCTACCGTTACGCTCAGCGTCAAGCTCGACAAACCCGGCCATTACGGATTTACAAACTGGAAGATGAACGGCGAAAAACTTATCCGAGTGGTCGATATTCCTGTTGAAGCGGACGTTCAAGCGGGCGATACGGTACGCACCTCGGGGATGTCATTGATTTTTCCGGAAAACATTCCCGTAGGGCATGTGGTCGGGGTGGTTGATACCGAAGGCGAAGGAAAAGTGCTAAAGGTGCGCCCCTTTGCTGACATCGACAGGATTTCCTATGTTTATATCGGATTTCATCCCCGACGAGAGGAATTGAAAAAAATCATCAATGAACCTTAAAATCGTCATTAACTTCGTCATTGCCGTTGCCTTGCAGGTGTTTGTATTTAATTTTGCGGGTAATTTTACGAATTACCTGCCCTACTTCGGGTTGATTGCCGTAATTTTGTTTCCCTTCAGGTTGAGCAAAAGCCTGTATTTGCTTTATGCGTTCGCAACGGGGTTGAGCATCGACCTTTCGCTTGGCACGGGCGGCGTTTTTGCAGGAGCGTCGGTTGGTTTTGCCTATTTACGGGATTTTATCATCAGCCGGTTCAGGAAGGATTGGTCCGAACGCAAAACCGAATTGGTTCATTTGTCATTAAATTCTTTGATTATTTACATCATAATGTCGAGTTTGCTTTTGACCGCACTGGTGTATATGCTCGATGCCGCATCCGTAAAAATCGTGTTTTACACTTGGCCTCATATTCTCAAGCATGCGGCAATCAATGCTTTTTTTTACTTGGTATTTACGCTGATTTTCGTATGGGACAACGTGTATAAAACGAGTGTAAAATAATTATGGCCAAGCAAACGAAAATATTTATCGTCCTATTGTTCTTGTTGTTTCTCACGGTGTCAATCAGGTTGGGACTGTTACAACTCCGAGACAACCCTTACAAAGAACTTGCCCGGGTCAATTCACTGATCAAGGAATACGTTCCCGCTCCGAGAGGAAAGATTTACGATCGCAACGGTAAACTTTTGGTTTCCAACCAACCCGTTTATTCCGTTTATGTTATTCCGTCGCGTTTGGAAGCTTTCGACACGTTGAAGTTAATCCGTTTGTTGGATATGGACAAGAAAACTTTTATAAAAAGGCTGCACCGGGCCAAACGGTATTCAATGTTTAAAGCATCACCCGTGTCGGAAGAATATCTTATGCCGGAAATTGCACCGCTCCGGGAAATCATTTACGAATTTCCGGGATTTTTCATCAAGAAAAGCCATATCAGAAAATACCATACGCGGCATGCGGCCAACGTATTGGGTTATTTACAGGAAGTTCATCCCGAATTGTTAAAAAAAGACCCGTTCTACGAACCCGGCGATCGCGTAGGAGTGGCAGGTATCGAAAAATATTACGAAAAGAAATTAAGAGGCGTTAAAGGGGTTAAATATTACAACAGAGACAAGCTTAACCGGAAAACCAGTTCTTACCTCGACGGTCAACGGGACAAAGCCCCCGTTCCGGGCAAAGACATTACCCTAAGCATCGACATCGAACTGCAAGCTTTTATCGACACTTTGATGCAAAACAAACACGGCGCCGTGGTGGTACTTGACCCCGACAACGGCGAAGTGCTTGCCCTAGTGTCCGCTCCGTCATACGCACCCGACATATTTATTCAACGCAACCGGAACATTATCATTCAATCGCTCCTGCGTGACAAGCTGCATAAGCCGCTTTACGACCGGAGCATTTTGGGCACTTATCCGCCCGGTTCGCCTTTCAAATTAATTAATGCCCTTGTAGGATTGCAAGAAGGCGTGATTACCTCCGGCACTTATTACATTTGTAATCACGGATTTTCCTACGGCAACCGTTTTATGAAATGTCATTGCGGGGCAAACGGCCGTCCCGTAGGACTCGGATATGCCGTTCCGTTTTCGTGTAACACTTTTTTTTCCAAATCCTACCTTAAAATGTTGGATTACAACGGCAATCCGCGTGAAGGTATTCAAAGGTGGAGCAATTACGTAAAGAGTTTCGGACTGGGCGATTATCTGGGCATCGATTTGCCTACCGGACGCAAAGGAAACGTGCCCGACAGCGCTTACTATAACCGGTTTTTCGGTCATAACAAATGGCGCGGCACTTACGTGATATCCAACGCAATCGGTCAGGGGCAGATACTCGTCACCCCGCTTCAGATGGCCAATATGACGGCGGCTATTGCCAACCGTGGTTTTTTCTTCACCCCGCATTTGGCCGTTTCCATAGAAAACGATTCCATTCCTTCACAGTTCAAAATCAAACGAAAAACACTGATTGACAAACGCCATTTTGAACCCGTCATCGAAGGTATGCACCGCGTTTATACGGTGGGAACGGCACAATCCCTTCGCATACCGGACATTGACATTTGCGGAAAAACCGGAACGGCCGAAAATTTTACACGCATCAACGGAAAAAAAGTCCAACTTCCCGACCACTCCATATTCGTGGCATTCGCCCCTAAGGAACGACCCGAAATCGTAGTTTCGGTCTTTATTGAAAACGGCGGATACGGAAGCCGGTTGGCCGGTCCCATTGCATCGTTAATTATCGAAAAATATCTGAAGGGAAAAATATCCCGAACGGATTTGTACGATAAAGTAGTTACTACGGACCTGTACCATATTTACGAATACAAAACACATGGAAACACGAAGGAAAATAAGCCTTAAGCATTACGACCCTTGGAGCATGTTGCTTTATTTGATCATTGTGGTGTCGGGGTTGATATTATTGTACGGTTTGGATACGGTGCATACCGAATGGCACAAGTCCACGAGTTATCTGTCCAAACAGCTCACTTGGTTCGGGCTGAGTGTGGTGGGGTTTGCATTGATTTATTTCTCAAATGTCAATAAGGTTAAAGAGTGGAGTTCGTTGATTTATTTGGCGGGTATTCTACTGCTGGCCGGATTGTTTGTGTTCGGCAAAGAAGTGTCGGGTGCCAAAGCGTGGTACCGGATAGGGAGTATCGGTTTTCAACCCGCCGAATTTATGAAATTGGCCGTAACCTTAGGTTTGGCCAAGCTCATCAGCGAACGGGGGTTCGATTTGAACAAAAAGCGCGATATTTTCAAGGCCTTACTTCTTATCGGCGTGCCCGCATTGCTGATTCTCTTGCAACCGGATTTGGGTACGGTATTGGTTTTTTCGGCTTTTATTTTCGTATTGTACCGGGAAGGTTTGAGCGGGTTTTACATTTTTCCGTTTGTTTGGCTTGTTTTGTTGTTTTTCTTTACCGTAAAGTTCGGTGCGTCACCCGTTGTTCGTACTTTGGTTGTCGTATTTTTGGCCGGTGCTTTATTGATTTACCGTAGCGCCAAAAAACACAAATGGAATTATATCGGATTGTTGTTTTTGTTTTTGTCTTTTTCGGTGGGCGCCGTGTTGTTTACTTCATATATTTATAACGGGGTATTGAGACCGCATCAGCAAAAAAGGATTGCCTTGCTCCTTGGAAAGATTTCCGATGATCAAGGGGTGGGTTATCACCTAAAACAATCTTTGATCGCCATCAGCAACGGGAACTGGCAAGGTCAAGGTTTTACACAAGGAGCGCAACTTCGAGGCAATTATATTCCGGAACAACATACGGATTATATTTTTACGGCTTTGGCCGAACAGTTCGGTTTTACGGGTTCGATGATTTTTTTGTCGGTTTATCTGCTTTTTATTATCCGGTTGTTGGTGCTTGCCGAGCGGCAAAAACAAGCATTTTCTCGCATTACGGGATACGGCTTGGCCGCTTTACTTTCCGTGCATTTATTTATCAACGTGCTTATGGTTATGGGATTGTTTCCCGTAGTGGGTATTCCCATTGTCTTTGTCAGCTACGGCGGTTCGTCGTTGTTTTTCTTTTCGCTTTTGCTGTTTTTGTTTTTAAAGTTCGATGCCAACAGAATCGACGAGTTCTAACGTTTTTTCGGATACACGATAAGCGCATCGGGAAATTCGTCCCGGATAAGTTGCATAGCCCTTTCCACTTCAAATTTGGTGTAGTATTCTCCCGTCCATACTTTATATTCGGGATTTTCCCAAGTTACAAAGGCTTTGGAATTGGGATATTTCTTGATAAAATCATTTAGGATGCGTTTGGCTGTGTTGATGTCGGAGCCATTGTAAATTTGAATGTAATAAAAAGCGTCCTTTTTCCGGTTCTTTAAGCATTCGGCTTTTTTATCCAGTAAAATATCGGCTTTATGTTCGGTTACTTCGGCATATTGCGCACGCGATAGGAAATAACCCGAGAAAACAAAAAGTAAGACGAGTGCGATTCTCATGAGGAAACACTTTGTTTTGACAACAACAAATATAATGCAATTTTATTTCAATCGTAAAAAAAAACCGGTTGCATAGTGCAACCGGTCGGTCATTTATCGACTTCCGGGAGTTTTAATGGGCAATGTGATGGAACAAGCTTTCTTCCAAGTAGGGATGGTTAACCGGCAAGATATATTTGCGCTTGCTCATAGCGGTGAATACGGCAAACACAAACAGTCCTACAAAGCCGAGCAACATACCCAATTCGATCCATCCGAATACGGGATGACCCACCGTTTCGGGGTAGATCATCAAGTAATGCTCCACATATTTTCCTACGAGGAAAATAAAGGCCGCCAAGCCCAAAACTTTGGGATTTTTAGCCATTTTGTTCCACAAAGTCAGGATGAAAGGCAGCATAAAGTTCAATACGATAACCGATATGAATAAAGGTTCGGAAAAATGGAATCTGCGCACGTAGAAATATTCGGTCAGTTCGGGAATGTTTCCGTACCAAATCAGCATATATTGAAAATACCATGCGTAGCCGAACAAAATGGAGCCCATGAAGACGTACTTGGACAGGTCGTGCCAGTGGGATGAATTGATAAAAGGATAATAACCTTTACGATGTAGGTAGATGACTATCAATATAATCACCGCGGCGCTGTGGACAAATGCCGAAATGATTTCCTTGATGGGAAAGATATGACTGTACCACATTGGGCTCACACTCATCATCCAATCCACCGAAGCAAAGATAAAGGTCAAAGCGAACACGAAAATGTAAACCCGGCTGTAATACCATGATTTTCTAAACCAAACCAGAGCGTTGGCCTTATCTTCGTCTTCTTTTTTGGAATACTTAACAAGCAAGTGCATGATTAAGTACCACAAAACAAAATAGGCGATCACACGCACCATGAAGAACATTACGTTCAAATAGCCTTCTTTCATGTGTAGGTGATGGGCGAGGAATTTTAACTCGAACGCATCGTAGTGTGCTTGGGGGTCGGCCCACGGGTAAATCAGCTTTAATCCTAAAGTAAAGACGATTAACATAATGACAAAACCGTAAATCAAATAATGCATCATGGATTCGGGTACCCTTTTAAAAGCCGCCGACCAACCGGCTTCGGTAATGTATTGGATGGAAATCCAGAATCCGGCGCCCAAAGCCAAAGTCAAGAAGAAGTAATTGTTATATAACAATGACGAAAGCGTTCGCTCTTTATCCGTGAAAAAACCCGCTATTGTTACTATCACACCCAATAGAATCAATGCTAACGAGAGGGTTTTTAATTTACCGGGAAATTCGAATTTTCTTTCCATAATCGATTATTTTACTTTAAATCCGTTTTTAATGTAGTTTACGATACGCCAACGGTCATCGGGTTTGATTTGATGTCCGTGTGCACCCATTACGGCCGACCCCATGGTGATTACGTGATATATTTCACCGTCGGGATAGCCGCGTACCAAATCGGTATTCAAATTGGCGGGCGGAATGGGATAAAGTTTTTTCTTAAACAAGGTGTTTTGATCCGCCGTGGCCATTCCTTTTCCGTCTTTACCGTGACATACGGCACAATAAATGTCGTATTTTTCCTTACCGCGCATTAGGTTTTCGGCGGTCATCGGCACGGGATTTTTCAACATTTCACCCGCTTTTTTTCTATCCGCCAATTTGTCCTTGAACGGATAGGGCGTTGTTCCTCTTGCTATACTTCCTTCGGGGACGGTTTGCAGCGTTTTACCGTCAGGCATATTGGGATTGGGGGCATAAGATTCATAAGCTTTCGAGTAATACATGTCGAATGCGCCCATGTAATCCCACGAAGGTTTTTCGGGATGATGGTTGCATGACAAGAGAAGGCCTCCCGTTATCAGCAGTAAAAGTATTTTTTTCATAATCCTCATTTTATGCTTCGATTTCTACTTCTTGAATGTCGATGGCTCCTGTTTCCTTAAAGATTTGTTCGGCTTTGTCTTTATATGATTCGCCTACAAATACTACCATTTTATCGTCGTGCATTCCGGGATATTCGAACTTGATTTTCTTAAAGGGTTGCAAGCGTTCCTGATGAAAGAACGTCGCCGTTGTAAGCAATACGACCGTCAGCACCATACCGACGAAAAGCAACACCACGAAAGTTAAGGACAAACTGGGCTTTCCGCCGATATTCAAAGGATAATCCACCACAAACGTGTAATACAAACCGGAGAAGATTCCGATTAGCGCCATTACGCCGTACACAAATCCCAAAAATTGAATATTGGAATGCACCTTGAGTTTTTCAAACAATTCCTCGATAACAAAAGGTGTGATCACGTCGTCAACGGGTACCTTGTTTTCTACAAAACGGTCTATCCCGTTCATCAATTTGACGTCGTCATCATAAACTCCTATTAGCTTTTTCATTTGAGTAATTTTTTTTCAAATATCTCATACACGTTTTTCTCCACCGTCAATTCCGTTTGACGTTTTCCTTGTTGTTTGAGTTCGTTCATAGCCATAATGGGCAACCATCTCATGAAGGCCAACACGCCCACACCGAACAGTCCGATGGTTCCGAGATAAATACCCAAGTCCACCGTAGTGTTTTTGTATTCACCCCAGTTGGCCGGCAGATAATCTTGAGAAGGCGGAACCACTACGATGTTGTAACGTTCCAACCACATTCCTATGTTGATAATGATGGAAATTACAAAAAGCCACACCAAGCTTCGTCGAACTTTTTTAAACCAAAACAACTGCGGTACAAAGGCGTTAAAGATGACCATGCCCCAATACGTATCGGCGTATTTGCCTTTCAAATAGAGTTCGTGAAACACGTGTCTTTCGTAGATACTTCCCGAATAATAAGCGATAAACTGCTCTATCAGGTAAGCCGACCCCATAATCAAGCTGACAAACATGATGATCCGGGCGATGGCATCCAAATGATCGTCGGTAACGTATTCGTGAAGTTTATATACTTTACGAATGATTATCATCAGCGTTAACACCATGGCGAAACCGGAGAAGATGGCGCCCACCACGAAGAAAGGCGGGAAAATGGTTTCGTGCCATCCGGGTAAGATGGCCACCGAAAAGTCGGTGGATACGATAGAGTGAACGGAAATTACCAAAGGTGCGGCCAAACCGCCCATGATGATTAAGGCGTCTTCAAAGCGTCGCCAGCTTTTCAGATGGCCGACAAATCCCATGCTCAATGCGTGGAAAACTTTCTTTTTGATTCCTTTGGAACGGTCGCGAATGGTGGCAAAGTCGGGGATCATACCGATATACCAGAACAAGGCCGATGTGGTCAAATAGGTGGTGATGGCTATCACGTCCCAAAGCAGGGGTGAGTTCCAGTTGGGCCATAATCCGCGGGTATTGGGGCCGTAAGGAAAAATGAAAATCTCGTCCCAAGGGCGTCCTACGTGGATAGCCGGGAACAGTCCGGCGGCCATCACCGCAAAGATGGTCATGGCTTCCGCCGCACGGTTAATGGACGTACGCCACTTCTGACGCAATACCAACAGGAAGATGGAGAATGCCGTACCGGCGTGTCCGATACCTATCCACCATACAAAGTTGATAATCGCCCATCCCCAAGGGACTTGGTTGTTATTACCCCATTCGCCGATACCTTTCACAATGGTGCGTGGCACGTAGTATCCCAATCCGATGCTCATCAAAACAAAGAAAACGAAAAATGCCACCCACCACCACAAGGGGGTCTTGGCACCGGGTTCCTGGTGCCTCAGTATATCCTTGGTAATGTCGCCGTATGACTTATTACCGAGAATGAGAGCGCCTCTTACGTCTTTTTTATACATAATTTATTCTTTTTTTCTTATCCGTGATGTTCTTGGTTTGCATGTTCATTCGCATGTTCGCCGCCGTGAGCGTCGATGCTGAAATCGAAATCCACTTGGTCCGTATTGCGAACCTTGGTCAAGTAAACCACACTAGGCAACGTGTGGAGTTCTTCAAGTAATCCGTAAGCACGCGGGTCGTCCCAAAGTTTAATTACGCGTGAATCGGGATTGTTCATGTCGCCGAATACAATGGCTCCGGTAGGACAAGCTTGCTCACAAGCCAATTTGATTTCGCCGTCTTTGAGCTGACGTCCTTCGGATTTGGCTCTAAGTTTGCCTTCCTGAATACGTTGCACACACATGGTACATTTTTCCACCACGCCGCGCTGGCGTACTACGACGTCGGGGTTTAATACCATGCGTTTTACGTCATCATTAAACAGGTAGTTGTATTCGCCGCCTTCCACGAAGTTGTACCAATTAAATCGACGCACCTTATAAGGGCAGTTGTTCATACAGTAACGGGTTCCGATACACCGGTTGTAGGCCATGGCGTTCAAGCCCTCGTTGGTGTGTGGCGTAGCGGCTACGGGGCATACGTTTTCACAGGGGGCTTGATCGCAGTGCTGGCACATAACCGGCTGATGTACCACCGAAGGATTGTCTTCGACCGGCGCGTGGAGTTTGTTTTCTTCCTGTGAATAATACCGGTCGATACGCAGCCAATGCATGATGCGTTTTTTCTTGACTTCTTCTTTGCCTACGATGGCGATATTGTTCTCCACCTGACAGGCTACGATACAGGCCGAACATCCCGTACATTTGTTCAGGTCGATGGACATGCCCCAGTGGTGTCCGGGATAATCTTCGGGATTGTAACCGTGTTTGTACAGGGTGATTCCCTTGAGTTTTTTGAGATAAAATTGATGTTTTTCGTTACCGTGCGCGGGATCTTTTTTCCAGTTATCCAAAGTTGTTTCGCGCACGATATCGCGTCCTTCCATAGTGTGATGCGTTTGGGTGGACGCTATGGGATAAGTGGCTCCGGTTTTTTCTACCGTTACCGGAATACGCGTGTAAGAACGCATTCCGTCTTTCAATTGAATAAATCCGGTTACGGATTTTCCGATGCCGTCACCGATGGGACCTGCGCCTTTACGTCCGTATCCCATGGCGATGGCTACGGTGGAACTGTCTTGACCGGGTTGGATGACTACGGGCAATTCCACTTCGTAACCGTTATAGGACACTTTCACCACATCTTCTTGTTTTAAGCCTTTGGCTTCGGCATATTTGGGTGAAACACTTACGTAGTTGTCCCACACCACTTTGGTTACGGGATCGGGAAGTTCTTGTAGCCAAGGGTTGTTGGCGTATTTGCCGGTTTGTATGTGTACTTTTTGGTACACGACCAGTTCATCACCTTGAGGTTTGTTAAATGCCAATAATTTTTGTTGATTGGCTTCGATATACTTCAGTCCTGCAGTTTCTAACGTTTCTTCCGCCTGAGGGGTTTCGTTTTCGGGCGGGGTCAGTGTGGTTTTATATACGCCGTTTTGCAGGGACTTTACCCAAAAGTCGTTAAAATCCGTATAGCCGGTAGCGTTGGGA
>JAMONI010000357.1 GCA_027065935.1 Flavobacteriales bacterium
TCCCAATATTTTTGAACGTATGATTGATAATCGCCGCTTTCACCCAAAATTTTCATGAAGAATTCTTCGGGTTGATGCGTATCCCATAATTTGTTGATGACGGGTTGTTGCAGCATGAAGGTATCGCTGTAGGGTTGGGCGTCGCCCCATGATTCCAAATAATGGCTGTTGGCCAACACGTAGGTCATCCGGGATGCGGTTTCGTCCATACGTTCGGCGAAGGCTACGGACAGTTTTAATTTGTCGAAAGCTTGTTTGGTTTTATCGTCCAAGGGGAATTCGTAAAACGGATTGATGTTGATGAAAATTACCCCTTGTACCGCGCCAGATTTCACGGCTTCAAAAGCCGAAACGAGCGCTTTATCGTTTCCTTGATACAAGTTGAAGGTTCTTTCGAGGTCGATGGTTTTTCCGTAGTTACCGAGCATTTCATTGATTCCGGCTACCAAAGATTGAATGGCCGTATCGTTAGTTCCGGAAACCACTAAAGACGCTCCCTTGTGCTTTAGGAGGTCTTTGGCAATTTTACTTACATCCTTATCGCATTTGGGTATCTTGAGTTCCGGGTTACCCGTTGCTTTGGCTATTTCGTTGTAGAGCTTGGCCAAATATTTTAACTCTTGAGCGGGTTTGATCAGCACTCTTTCGTCGGCGTTGGTTCCGGTCAAGGTCATGATGCTTTCCACTTGATAGTGTTTGGAAAGTTCTTTTTGTCCTTTGGTCAGATCCCGGCCTTTGGCATATTGGGCGGAGAATTCGACCGGTGAGAGCCAAGTGCCTAAGAAGTCGGCGTTAAACCCGACGATTACTTTGGCTTTGTCGAACCGGAAGGAGGGAATAACGGCTTTACCGAAAAGCTTGCCATGTGCTTCTTTGATGGCGGTATAATCCACCGGATCGGCAAATATTATTTCGAAATTGGGATATTTTTCCTTGAACGAATTCAACAGTTTTCGGAACGAAGGGCTATTGACCGTTGAGGTTATCAGATAAACCTTTTCGCCGGCGTCGTTCATCCGGTCCAACTCGGCTTTGATTTCGCTTACGGCTTTGTTCCAATCGATTTTTTCGCCTTTTTTGGTGGAATATTGTAAGCGGGCGGTATCGTAGAGGTCGAGGATACCGGCTTGCATGATGGCATTGGTACCGGGAAAATCGGCCAAGTCGTTAGGTTCCACTTTGATCGGGCGTCCGTCTCGCACTTTAAGTAACAAGCTTCCGAAGGTATAGCCGTCGTTCATAACGGTGGCGTAATAATCGGCCACACCGGGGGTTACGTTTTCGGGGCGTACCAGATAGGGTATTGCTTTTCGGACCGGTTGCTGACAGCTTGTTGCCGCTACGGCATAGGCCGTGGAAAATCCCAACAGTTTGAGGAAGTCTCTTCTGTTGGCTTTGTATTTATTTTTGATTTCGTCCGCCGTCAGTCCTTCGGTTGAGAATTCTTCGGTAGGTTCGGGCATTTCGCCTTTGCGGACGATGTCGTATTCTTCTAAGCTTCTCCAATATTTTTTCATGTTTTTCCTTCTTTTTGATTAATAATGACAGGATGAACAGTCTTGACCTCCGATATCTTTCACTTTGGGTTTTTCACCCGGATTTAAATGGAATTTATACAAGGCGTAATATTGATTGTCGGTTATGATTTCCCGCTCGCGATGGCAGTCCAGGCAAAACTTCATACTTAATTCCTGATAGTTGACTACGCGGTTCATTCGTTCCACTGGCCCGTGACATTCCTGACAGGCCACTTTACCCGCTTGGACGTGCTGGGCGTGATTGAAATACACATGGTCGGGCAGGTTGTGGACTTTAATCCATTCTATGGGTTTATTTTCCTCCAAGTGTTTGAAAATCTTGGCAATTTCCCGTTTGCCCGAAACCTGACCTTCTTTGACCACGTTGTGGCAATTCAAACAAACGTTTAAGGAAGGAATGCCTGCATGCCGGCTTTCACGGGCGTCCACGTGGCAGTATTCGCAATCGATGTTGTTTTGGGTGACGTGAATTTTATGGGAAAACCATATAGGTTGTACCGGGGCGTAACCTTGCTGGCGTCCCAAGGCTCTGGCTTCCCAATATACGACGTAGGAAATAACGCCGAACGCACCCAGTGCCAACAATCCCGAAATGCCTTTTACGGCTTTGCTTTTTCCTTTTACCAAACCTCCCACGGCTAGCAAAAACACAATGAGTGCCGCCACGAAAGGCACGGTATTCATCCCGCCGAATCCCGGACCGATGTTGCGAAATTCTTCATCGATTACGTCATACGGACGCGTATCCGCCGAAGCTTTCGACGAAGATTTTTCGGTTGTAAGGGTTTTTTGGTCTTGGGATTTAGCGGATTCCTGTGCCGAGAGGCTTAGGGGTCCGCTTAACATAAACAGGTAAGCAATAAGCATGAAAATCACGCTTCTCCTTCTACCGAACATATTATTTTTCATATATGTAGTGCATTAATTTTCATTAAAAATTGACTATGGTCAGAAAATAAAACACGCAAATATAGGAATTTGAAGGTGAAAATAATAAAAATAGGTGAATCAAATCGGTAATTTGGAACAGTTCTAAATAGTCTGTGCGAAAAAGTACGGTGTTTAATGAGCTATTAACAGGTTGCATCCTCTTATGTCGCTTTGGTCGAAACGTCCTAAAATTTCAAACGAGCCGTCGGGGTGGCGTTTGCCCAAATCCTGTGTGGACAGGAAAGCGCAGGAATAAACGTTGGCCAAGTCTATTATGTTGACGCCGCCGGATTTGCCGGGAGGCAAATAGTGAAACGGGTCTTCCGTTTCACGGATGAGGATTCTCATCCACGGCGGCGTCTTGAATATTCCGTTGCCTTGGGAATAGGCTTGCGAGAGCAATTCGGTCATGCCGTACTCCGAGTGTATAACCTTCACTCCGAAACGTTCGGTGAGTATTTGATGCAATTCTTCTCTGACCGGTTCCCGTTTTCTTCCTTTCATTCCGCCGGTTTCCATCACTATGGTATGTTTTAAATCGAAGTCATATTGCATGGCGAAATCCCAAAGCGCGAAACTTACGCCGAACAATAATATCCGTTGGCCCCGCTCTTCCGCACGCATTAAGTCGGTATAAAGTTTATCGGTATCGTTCAGGTAAAATCCGCTTCCGGGCCGGGCTTGGGCGATCAGCCGGTTCATCATGTAAATCAATGAAGAGTTTTTTCTTTCCAAATAGGAAGGCAAAAGGGCAAAAATCACATACCCGGACGGATGGCCGTAGAAAAGTTCGAATCCTTTTTGAAACGATTGCCGGTACACTTGCAAATCTTTTACGTAATGTCGGCTCGGTTGCATTCCTGAGGTGCCGCTACTTTCAAAAACCGCATCGTAAGGGGGCGGCACGGAAACCACTTTGTGATGTTTCAACATTTCCACCGGTAAAAACGGGATTTCTTCTATACGGTGCACCCTGCCGGGACGGACGTTCAACAAATCGTTAAATTGCCTGTAAACCGCATTGTTATTATACTGAAAACGATAAAGTTCCAGTGCCTTAGCTTCAAAAGATCGCTTGTCGGAATCGGAAAAAATATCCTTAAAAAAACGGTTCATTGTCGTGCCTTTGCGTTACCCGGGTTTGCGCGTTTCAAAATGCTGTCGATCATGGCATCGGTTTGCAACCGGATGCGGTAATATACACCGGTGCCGTACAGGTCGCGCCCCAAAAGCGCATGGAGTAAGTTTTGAAAACGTTGTTTCTTTTCCGGGTCGAATTCTTGTCCGTTCCAACTGCTTTTCTTTGTAACATAGCGGTAGATGCTTCGGCCCAGTGTGTCGTTGGAAGCATATTCGTCCGAAGTCATTCGAGCGAGTTTGTCATAGTGTTGCAAGGCGTAATCACGCAGAAAACGGTCCAAGTAGCGCCGGAGCATGATGTATTGATACGAATCGGTATGGTAATTTTTGCTCAAGGGTACGAACAGGTCGGGCATGATGCCGCCGCCACCGTAAACAATGCGTCCGTTTTTGGTACGAAACTTCAAGCTGTCGGGGAAGTGCACGCTGTCTTTATGGTAGAGTTCGCCGGAATAATAACGTTCGTAAAAGCGGCGTTCGTAGTCGTCTTTCCGTCCGTTTTCATAAGGCGTTTGGATGGAGCGTCCGCTCGGGGTGTAATAGCGTGACGTGGTGATACGCAACATGGATCCGTCTTTAAGATGCACCTCTTCCTGCACCAGTCCTTTACCGAACGACCTGCGTCCTACGATTACGGCACGGTCGTTATCTTGTAAGGCGCCTGCTATAATTTCACTGGCCGAAGCGGTATTTTCGTCAATTAAAACATACAAGGTTCCTTTTTCAAATGCACCCCTGCCGGTGGCATATACTTTACGAATTTTGTTTTTTTTGTTTTTGGTATAAAAAATCAAATTTCCCGTTTCCAAAAACTCGTCGGCGATAAGATTGGCTTGCTTCAAATATCCGCCCGAATTGCCGCGCAAATCCAACACCAGCGCTTTCATCCCTTTATTTTTCAGCTTTTTAAGCGCTTTTTTGAATTCTTCATACGTGGTTTCGGAAAACAAATCTATTTTAATGTATCCCAATGTGTCGTTAATCATCACCGAAGCGGGAACACTATGCAAAGGCACGCGGGCTCTTTTGAGCGCAATGTCGAAAGTTGAGTCGGCAAAGGGGCGAAAAACGGTTAAACGCACCACGCTTCCGGGCTTGCCTTTCAATCGCTTCACTATGCTGTCAACGGGGATTTGCTTGCCGGCAATAGTATCACCGTCAATGCTTAAAATTTGATCAAAGGCGCGCAAGCCGGCCTTCCGGGCCGGACTTCCTTCCAATACGCGTTGAATGGTAAAGGTGTCGTTATCCACCTGAAACTCGACTCCCAAGCCTACGAAATTGCCCTGCATGGTTTCTTCCACCTTGCGGGATTCCTGACGGGGAATGTAAATGGAATGCGGATCGAGTTTGGCCAAAATTTCATTAATCACTTCATCGACAATGCTGTCGGTATCGATTTCATCCACATAGTTTTCTTCGATAAATTGCAGGAGATTTTCTATTTTGCTTTGTTTGTGTTTTTCTTCCATACTTACCTGCGGCCCTTGCCGGAAGCTGAAATAGTAACCTATCAGGATGCCCGAAATCAATGCAAGTCCCGTAACCAATATCCAAACGATATGTACGCGATTGTTTTTCATCGGGTTTCCAAATCTTCGATTTGCAATATTTCCACACCGGCTTTTTGCAGGAACTTCAACCCCGAATCGTCGCTATAGCGTTCGTTAAACACCACGCGTTTAATTCCGGATTGAAAAATCAGTTTGCTGCACTCTCTGCAGGGCGAAACGGTGACGTAAAGCGTGGCCCCGTCGCTACTTTGCGTGGAGCGTGCCATCTTGGTGATGGCATTGGCTTCGGCATGCAGCACATACCATTTGGTTTTGTTATGCTCGTCTTCACATACGTTCTCGAATCCGGAAGGCGTTCCGTTAAACCCGTCCGAAATAATCATGCCGTCTTTCACAATCAATGCGCCTACTTGTTTTCGTTGGCAATACGACAGTTTGGACCATTCTTTGGCCATGCGCAAGTAAGTGATATCATACTTGCGTTGCTTTTCCGGTGAAGTTTTTTTCTTTTTCATAAACAAATCGATTAAATCATCGACACGGCGTATCCCAATATAAAAAACGATACGGACAAAATCAAACTTCGCTCGTTGACTTTGAGTAAACGTTCCACTACAAAATGCCCGATAACAAGAAATACGAAAATAAATAAAATTTGCCCCGCTTCAATACCCGCGGCAAAACTCAATAAGGGGAATAAAATTTCGTTGCTTCCCGAAACGCTCATCAAAAAGGCGTGAGAAAATCCCATGCCGTGAATCAAACCGAAAAAGAAAACGTAAAACAAATGCAATTGCTGCAATTTGCTTTTATTCCTTACCAATACATTGGATAGCGCCGTAATGAGAATGGTCCATACGATGGCCTTTTCGACCGAATCCGTATTAACCTCAACAACCCGGTAAGCCAATAAGGACAACGACAGGGTGTGCGCTAAAGTAAACAATGATATCAACGCAATCAGGCGTTTGGCGTCTTTGAAAGAAAACACTACGGTCAGGGCCGATAAAAACAACAAATGATCCACTGCCCCGGCATTCAGAATGTGATGAAATCCCAGTTTGCCGAATAATAATAACTCATCCATACTTTTTCAATCGATTATGCTTTACATTGATATGGTCCAAAAACAACAGTAACGAAGGGAGCAACAACAAGTTGGAAAACATGGCCACCAACAGGGTAAACGATACCAAACCGCCCAAAGCCTTCGTGCCGCCGTAATTGGAAATCAAAAATACCATAAAACCGAAAAACAACACCACGGAAGTATAAAACATGCTGATACCGGTTTCTTTTAAGGCCAAATAAACGGACTTTTTCACCCGGCCGTGATGTTTTTTGAGTTCTTCACGGTATTTGGTCAGGAAATGGATGGTATCGTCCACCGAAATGCCCAAAGTGATTCCGAAAATCAAAATGGTCGAAGGTTTGAGCGGTATGCCCAAATATCCCATCAGACCCGCCGTTACCAACAAGGGCAATAAATTGGCCAACATGGAAACAATCAAAATGCGCTTGGAACGAAACATTCCGTAAATCACCAGAGAAATCAGCAAAATCGTAAGCCCTAACGACCATGTGAGATTATCGAGCAAGTACTTGGTGCCTTGCAAAAAGAGGCGGGCTTGTCCGGTCATGGTCACATCGAATTGCCCGTCGGGGAAAATGCGTTTTTTTTGTAATTCCAAAAAATTCTCCACTTTTTCCATTTCGTCGATATCGATGTCTTTCATGAAAGTGGTGATTCGACCGTAGCGCCCGGTACTATCCACATAAGAAGCGACGAGGTTTACGGTATCTTTTTTCGACCTTTTGTAATAAGGCAAAATAAAATTTCGTTCGTGACGCGAAGGCAAGGCAAAATATTCCGGATTTCCGTTATAAAACACCTGCTTGGCATATTTGATGGCGTTGACCACGGATACCGAAGGAGAGAGTTCGGGCAAAACGTTGATTTGCTTTTGGAATTCATCCATTTTTTTTAACGTAGCGCTACTGTAAATGCGATTCTTCTTCTTGGCATCCACCATAAAATCCAAAGGTAAAATGCCGCCGAACTCTTTCTCGAAAAATTTAATGTCTTTGTAAAAACGCTGATTTCTGGGCAAATCGGCCAGGATACTTCCCGACACGTGTATTTTATACAAACCTATCAAGCTGACCACAATCGCCGTAAGCGCGACGGAAAAAATCAATACTTTGTTTCGCTTGACCATAAAGACCAAGCCTTCCATAAGTCCGTTAAGCCATTTTTTCTCCAGATGACGCAGGTGTTTGTATCGCGGCACACGCAAAAAACTGTAGATAATCGGTATCAGCAGGATGGATATGACAAAAAGCGACAAAATACCGAAGGCCGCGGCAATGCCGAATTCACGCAACATGGGATTTTTTACCACTGTAAAAGTCACAAAGCCCAAGGCCGTTGTAAGATTGGTCATAAATATGGCGTTTCCGGTTTTGCTGATCACCCGTTGCAAGGATTTGGCCCGGTTACGGTGTTTGATGATTTCCTGTTGGTATTTGTTGATGAGAAAAATCGTATTGGGTACGCCTATAACGATAATCAAAGCGGGAATGATGGCGGTAAGTATGGTGATTTCATAGCCCATCAGCCCCATAAATCCCGACACCCACACGGAAGCCGTTATCACGATGGCCAATGAAATTAAAAGCGGAGGAAACGAACGGAAAAAGAACCACAATAACAAACTGGTTATCAACAACGTAAGTCCTATAAACAGGGGTAATTCATTCTTCAAAATCCTGCCGTTCAAGGTTCTTATGTAAAGCAATCCCGAAGTGTGTGTTTTGATACCCGTTTGATGCTCGAAATTTTCGATTTCCGGGATTAATTTATTGAATATAAACTCCTTTCGATTTTTGGTATTGACGATTCCGGGTTTGACGTAAACATACATATTGACCGCTCCCTGTTCGTTGATTACCACGTTTTGGTAAAAGGGCAGGCTGTCTTTCAACCGTTCGACATAATTCATTATGGCTTTCTCGCTCGAAGTGTCGATTTGCACCGCTTCAAAACGAAATGATTTGGTGTGTTTTTTGTCGATGTGCAATAAAGGCAAGTTTCCTATGGAAATCACCTTGTAGGTTTCGGGCAATTGTTGCAGTTTTTCGGCCAGGGATTTCCAAGCAAGAAAGTTTTGCTTACGAAACAACGAACTGTCTTTGACTCCGATAAGAATCAGATTGTCGTGACGCGGAAAAGTTTGTTCAAACCTGTGATAAGCTTCCATCAGGGGATGCTTGGCGGGCAGGATGCTTTGGCTCTTGTATGAAAGTTGCAAATTTTCAATTTGCTTGGCAAAGAAAAGGGTTAATAAAAGCAGAAGTGTCAGAAAAACATATTTTTTTCTGAGGATGATTCCCGCCAATTTTGACCAAGCATTCATTATCGTCAGACATAAAAAAACGCTGAGCGGTTCAGCGTTTCGTGGTGCGGGTGGAGGGACTCGAACCCCCACGCCTTGCGGCACCAGATCCTAAGTCTGGGGCGTCTACCAATTCCGCCACACCCGCAAAATTGCTTGCAAATATATGAAATTTACAAGCAACCTGTAGTCATTTATTGGTGGACATATTTAAACAGGAAGGCTTCGCCTTTTTTGTTGCCCGAAGCGTCGGTTTCATACAATTCCACCGTGTAGTAGCAATTACCGGTAAAATGATTCAGGTAATGAATATCATTGGGACCGGTCACACCGCCCGC
>JAMONI010000358.1 GCA_027065935.1 Flavobacteriales bacterium
TGCAATCACATAAGGCGGTTGTTCCGACACGGCTTGAATGTAAGTTTTGATATCCGACACCGACAAAATTCCCGTTAGGTTCATAAACAGGAAAATGCCCAGAAAAAAAAGAATGATAGCGCCGTATAACTTAATGAAGTGTTTCAATGCCTTGCGATTTTTTTAAAGTAAATCCGGGATAAAACCACGTAAAAGAAAAGAATCAACGGAGCGGATTTAAACTTTAATATTGCAATTAGCGTGATGGAAACGGCCAATAATATTACGGAATAAATATCCGGTTTTTTGTTTCCGGAAGAAATTTTAAGAGAAAGAAGTGGAAGGCGTGCATTGAGTAGCCAAGCCGATAACAAAGAAATCACGATTACGGACCAAGGATGAGATAAAATTTGATGCCAAACGGAAGTTTCGGGTTCGGTAATTAAAATCATTCCCGTGGCAAGTAAGAACAAAGCATTGGCCGGTGTGGGTAGCCCTGTGAAATGTTTTTTTTGGTTGGGGTCGATATTAAACCGGGCCAATCGCCAAGCCGATGCGGCGATGATTATCAGCGGAAAATAGTGCAGAAGTTCGTTGGTAAATGCATTTTCCCATATTTTAATCAGAAAAAACGAAGGGACCAATCCGCTGGTAACCAAATCGGCCAAGCTGTCGAGTTGCAGTCCCATAGCGGAGGAAGTTCCGGTAAGTCTGGCCGTGAGTCCGTCGAAAAAGTCGAAAAAAATACCGGCTATGACCAATGCGAAGGCCGTACGGTAGTCTTCATTAAACACGAAAACGAGGGCCGTACTGCCTGCCAAAAGGTTGAGTAAGGTCAGAAAATTAGGTAAATTTTGTTTAAACATATTAAATTGCACGGTATTTGCAGTGCAAAGGTAGGGAAAATATAGTTTATGAACCGGCAAACGGTCGTATTCTTCATATTGACAAGTCTTTTTTCGCTTGTGTCAAAAGCGCAACAACCCGGCGTCGGTACGGGTCATGTGAGCGACAGTTTGGTGATTGAAAAAAACGATACTATTCCCGTATTTTATTTGGACGAAGTGGTTTTGCTGCCCCGCTTGTATTTTTCAAAGTCCGCCGATTGGTACCGGTATGCCGTTTTACGAAAAAAGGTCAAAAAAGTTTACCCCTTTGCCAAAATGGCCGGAGAAGATTTGGAAAAACTCAAGGCAAGATTACAAAAAATGACGCCGCGCCAACGAAAAAAATACAAGCGCATCGTGGAGCGCTACGTGCGCCAAGTAATCGAACCCGAACTGAGAAATTTGACCGCTTCGGAGGGTAGAGTGCTGGTGCGTTTGGTGTACAGGCAAACCGGGATGAGTGTGTATGATTTCCTTAAAGAATACAAGAGCGGATTGTCGGCATTTTGGTGGCAGCGTATGGCCAAGCTTTACAAAATCGATTTGAAAGAAATTTACGACCCCGTCAACCGCAAGGTGGACTTTTGGATGGAAGACATACTTATTCGGGCGTTTCAAGACGGGAGTTTGGAGCCTTCACCGCCCAAAGTGGTAGTGGATTATTTTACTTTATATAAAAAATGGATGGAAAAAGCACCGCCCGTTAGAAAAAATCGTCGTAAATTTGATTCGCTAAAAGTTAAGTTTAATGGATTGGGGATACCGCCCCGCAAGATGAAACCGAAAGATAAACCCCTGAAAACCGGACAAAAATAATGAATTTGAAAATCGATGCCCCCGTTTGCGTGTTTGATTTGGAAACCACCGGGATTGACGTAACAAAGGACCGGATTGTGGAAATTTCCATTCTCCGTATCGAACCGGACGGAAAGGAAACTGTGTACACCAAGCGAGTAAATCCCGGACGCTCCATTCCTCCCCAAGCTACTGCCGTTCACGGAATAAGTGATGAGGATGTGAAAGATGCGCCCAAATTCGAGGAATTGGCCGAAGAAATTTACCGTCTGATTGAAGATGCTTATTTGGTAGGCTTTAACTCCAACCGTTTTGATTTGCCCATACTGGTGGAAGAGCTTTTGAGAGCCGGTATCGAAATCGATTTGAAGAAAAACAAAACCGTTGACGTGCAGGTTATTTTTCATAAAAAAGAACCTCGAAACCTGGCGGCGGCCTATAAGTTTTATACGGGCAAAGAATTGGAAAACGCCCATTCGGCCGAAGCCGACGTCAAGGCTACGTGGGAAGTGTTGCAACAGCAGGTGAAAAAATACGACGATTTGCCCGCCGAACTTCCCGCCTTGTCCGATTTTTCTTCCCACCATAAACACGCCGACTTTCAAGGGCGTGTCATTTATGACGATTCGGGAAGGGAAGTGGTCAATTTCGGTAAATATAAAGGAGAATTACTCGAAGAAGTGTTGACCCGGGATCCGGGTTATTACGGTTGGGTAATGCAAGCCGATTTTCCCCTTTATACCAAGCAAGTGTTTAAAAATGTTTTTGAAAGGCTACGTCTGAAACAATTGCAACAAAAATTCAACAAGTAAGCTTAGGCCGAATTTCTTCCCGCATTGATGATACCCGAAAGCGATCGGACAATCATTTTTTCGTAAACTTGCTTTTGCTTGCGGTCGAGGCGGTTTTCCAGTAGTATTTGCAAAGCGTATTGTTGGACGATGAGCAACGGCAAGACGATTTTTTCTCTGGCTTGAATGGATGCCCGTCCTACGGGATCGTTTTCCATCAGTTCGTTTTTGCCGGTAAGTTTGAGAATCATTTCTTTGGCGGTTGTATATTCGCGGTAAAGCATATTCCAAAAGTCGCCGAATTTTTCATTGTTTTTCAGATATGCGGTGAGCTCGAAGAGCGTTTTGGAAAGCGACATTTCACTGTTTTCAATCAAAGCTCTGAAAAAGGGAGAGTGGTCGTAGAGTTGTTTGACCCGGCCGAATCGGTTTTGGTTTTCAAAAAATTTTAGGGCCGTTCCCAAACCGTAGTAGCCCGGAACATTTTGCTTGAGCATGCTCCAGGAGGCTACAAAAGGAATGGCACGTAAATCCTTCAAGCGTAACTCCTTGGATTTCGTTCGTTTTACCGGGCGGCTTCCTATATTGATTTGCGAAAAGTATTTGAGCGGGCTGATTTGTTCCAAATACGGGACGAAAGCGGGATGATTTTTGAGTTCGGAATAGGCTTTGAAGGCGACTTCCGAAAGTTTTTCGAAGGTTTGGCGTGATTTTTCGTCCAAAGGTTCCTTGTTGTATTCCCGGTTGTAATACACCGAAGTGATTAATCTTTCCAAATTGTAGCGAGCGGTATCGAATGTGCCGTAATTGGTGCTTACGGTTTGTCCTTGCACGGTAAGTTGCACTTGTTTGTCTTCGATTTGAGGGCCGAGCGAGGCGTAAAACTGATGGGCTTTTCCGCCGCCGCGTCCCGGAGGTCCGCCGCGTCCGTCGAAAAAGATGATATGAATTCCGTATTTTCTCGAAAGTAAAGTTAATTTTTCTTTAGCCTTGTAAATGAGCCAATTGGCCGTAAGATATCCGCCGTCTTTGGTACCGTCCGAAAAACCGAGCATTACGGTTTGCCTGTTGCCGCGCCTTTCGAGATGCCGGCGGTAAACGGGATTTCTGTATAAAATTTCCATTACTTGTTCCGCATTCTGCAAGTCGGTTACGGTTTCGAAAAGCGGAACGAGGTCCAGGTTTAAGTTTTCCTTGAAAAAAGTATTTTTCAGCAGGAAAAACAATTCCATCACATCCGAAGCATATTGCGTATTACTGATAATGTAACGTTGTATGAAATCCGTACCGTTCAGGTTTTGTAATTCATCGATCACCGCAAGCGTGTTGAAAAATTCATCCACCGTGTTACCGTAATCCCTTCTCAATTCGAGCCCTTGCGCATATCGTCCGGTTAAAGCCGTCTTTTCTTCGTCCGAAAGATTTTCATAGTCTTGAAAATATTTTTTCAAAACTTCATTTTCACAGATGATTTTTTTAAAAATCTCTCGATGTACCCGGCTGTCTTGTCTGATGTCAAGGGTTACGAAATGATAACCGAACAGGTTTACCTTGTTGATAAAGTGGTCCAGATCGTTTAGAAATAAAGCTTGATGGTGATTGATGAGTTTTTTTCTGATTTGAAGTAATCGATGCTTAAACGATTGGAGCGAAATAAAATGACGGGCTTCGGGATGTACGGAAGTTTGGTAAACAAGTTGTCGTAATGTAGCGAGTTCTTCGTAAATTCCCCTGAAGGTTAATTTTTTCTGCAAATTTTCAAGGTCACGATGATATTTTTTGAATAAGCTACGTTTGACCAAAACGGCTACTTTTTTCGTCGTTTCGTGGGTGACGTAAGGATTTCCGTCCCTGTCGCCGCCGGGCCAAAAACCGATGCGCAACACTTCCTTTTCCGTAATGTTTTTTCCGAAGATGTGTTTGGCCGTATAGTTTGTAATATAACCGGCCACTTCATACAATACGTTTTCCAAATACCAAATAATGCCGCGGGCTTCTTCAACGGGGGTGGGTTTTTCACGGCTGAACATCGGAGTTTTGCCCAATTGAGCCAACAGGTCACTGATGCGATAAATATCGTTTTGCTTGATGGCGGTAATTAGTTCATTAATAATCATCAACACCGTAGCGGGATAAAACTGGGTGGGATGTGCCGTCAGCACGATGCGGGCTTTGAAGTCTTCCAGAAAGCGAATCGGTTTTTCTTCGTTACCTTCTTCCGATGCTTTTTGTTTGAGGTGAACGAGTGTGCCGTGCCCTTCCAAATCGTAAATTTCCGCAAAGGAACTGTCTTGTACGGCATCAAAAAGAACCACTTCGCGCTCGATGTATTGGATGAATTTAAAGAGCAGGTCTTTTTTCAATTGTTCGCCGGCGCCGGGGAGATATTTATCAAAAAACTTTTCCACGATTTGTTTCGGTGCGGATTGGGTTCCGATTTCGTCTTCGCACATTTCCCGGAAAAGTTCTAATAAAGAACCGCTTCTTTTGATGCCTTTGAACGGAAGCGAAAGAAAAATGCCGTTGAACACTTTATAACGCAACCAAACGTTTTGCTCGAATTTTTCAAGTGCGGTGAGAACCTTCATAGCGGGATTCGTTTGTTTACCTAAAGATAATACTTTCCCGGAAAAAAAAGAGAAATTCTTCGATTTTCCGGTCGATTATTCCAAATATCTGGCCACGATAGGCATCCTTCGT
>JAMONI010000359.1 GCA_027065935.1 Flavobacteriales bacterium
TGTAAGTCTTTTGTGGGCGCAGTCAAACCTTTCTACACGGTATGTATTGGATACGAAGAACAGTAGTATTTATTGGAAATGTGACAAACACTACGGTTTTTTTAAGTTGGATAGCGGATACGTTGAAGTGCATAACGGACGGATAAAAGAAGGAAAGTTTTTTGTTAACATCCCGAGCCTTACTGCAGCCGATTTGGACGAAACCCATTACGAAACGGCCAAAATGATATTGGAAAACACCCTGAAGAACGAGTTCTTCGAGGTCGAAAAATATCCCGGGGCTTATTTTCAATGGATGGAAACGGCACGGGAAGGCAACACTTATTCCGTCACGGGCGAAATGTTTATGCACGGCCAAACGGTTTGCCTCGCCTTTCCCGTGTCGGTCAAGATGCAAAACTCGGGCCTGGAAATTGTAAGCGATACCTTTCAAATCGACCGGACCGATTGGGGTATATACCGGCTTTCGCCCCAACGTCCTTATCCCGACGACGAACACGGTTGGACCGTACCCGACACGGTGGACATTCAAGTGCGCCTAAAACTCGTGCTACCGTAAATGCGGGTAAGCCTCATGCCGGTGCAAATTAATCCGCTTCCGTGTTCAGTTCGAATTCATCGCCGATTTCGGGCAACACCAATTCCAATCCGGCCTTATCGAAGGCTTGTTTGACCTTTTCGTGGTCGATTTTAATCAAATCGAAAGTGTCGAAATGATATCCCATAATCAGTCCCACTTCCAAATAATCGGCGGCGATAATCGCACCGCGGTAACCCATAGTGAAATTATCGCCTATAGGTAAAACGGCCAGGTCCAATTCGGTCATTTCGGGGATGATTTCCATGTCGGTGGTAAGCGCCGTATCTCCGGCGATATAGATGTTGCCTTCGTCGGTTTCCAAAACAAAACCGCCCGGTTGGCCGCCGTAGCTTCCGTCGGGGAACGAACTGGTGTGAACGGCATTGACGTAAGTGAGCGTTCCGAAATCAAAAACCCGGCTGCCTCCGTGATTCATAGGATGAAACTTGAAGCCTTTGTTGCCGTAATAGCTTGCAATTTCAAAATTGGACACAATCAATGCATCCGGATTGTTTTGCGCGATACGTTCCACATCCAAAATATGGTCCTGATGCGCATGCGTGATTAAAATATAATCCGCTTTGATGTCGTCCACATTGATTTTTCCTGCGGCTTTCGGGTTACCCGTAATGAACGGATCTACAATGATATTTTTACCGGCTACTTCAATCCACAGTGAAGCGTGACCTAAATATTTTATTTTCATGACGCAAAAATTTTTTTTCATAAAGTTATTAAAAAAATCGGATTTATTAGTACATCGATTTACGGTTCTTTCAAAAAAAACGTTATGTGCGAGCCAATCGAAATAATCCGTATTTTTGGCGCAAATCAAAAAAACTATGTTCGGAGATCTGTTTAACATTAAGGAAAAAATCGAAAAAGCCAAGCAGGAAGTGTTCGATACCAAGCAACGTTTGGATAAAGTTTACGTGGACAAAACCTCGGCTTGCGGAAACATTAGCGTAAGCGTAACCGCCAATAAACAAGTCCGCGAAATCCGAATTGCCGAAATTCCCGGCAATAAGGAAAACTTGGCCGAGATCTTAACCCGCACCCTTAACGAAGCCCTCGAAGAAGCCGGAAAAATTCAAGAAGTCGAACTAAAAAACGCCTTTGTAAAGCATTTGCCCGACATTCCGGGATTAAATCATTTGTTTTAACAGGAAATTTTTATTTATTTTTACCCGATTTTTAGATTATGTTTGAATATCTCAACGGAAAAATCGTAGAATTGATGCCCGCTTATGCCGTTTTGGATGTTAACGGGATAGGCTATTTTGTTCGTATTTCGATGTTTACTTATGAAAAAATTCAGGGGAGTAATGAGGCAAAACTTCATGTGGAATTTATTGTCAGGGAAGACGGTCATTACCTCTACGGGTTTTATGACAAGGAAGAACGCGAGTTGTTTCGTCACCTTATTTCCGTAAGCGGTATAGGAAGCGGTTCGGCCATGATGTTATTGTCGGCATTAAATCCCGCACAGCTCACCGAGGCAATTGTGCATGAAGATGTGGGTATTTTGAAATCCGTCAAAGGCA
>JAMONI010000360.1 GCA_027065935.1 Flavobacteriales bacterium
TTTTTTTTAGAAAAAAACGAACCGGAAAAAGCGCGCTACAAATTAAAGCAAATAAGTTCTTCTTTTTTTTCAGTAGGAGAAAGGATTTTTACAAGTCTGCCGTTAGGCAATTAAGAGTAATAAAGTGTGCGGAGAAAGCTTGCATACGGGATAGAAAATCCGGTTTTTTTATTTTGAATTATTCTAAAAAAGCAATATTTTTTGTTATCAGTTAATATTTTTTCAACAAAAGTGTGAGAAAACTCATTTTTTTTATTACATTTGTATCATAATCAACAAAAAATCTTGTTATATGGCAAAAGTAGTAGTACTCGGTTCGGGATTTGCCGGTCATACCGCCGTTTCCTTTCTGCGGAAGAATTTGGGAAAGGAGCACGAGGTGGTAATGGTAACCCCCAATAGCAAATGGCAATATATTCCGTCCAATGTTTGGATAGGAATAGGAAAGATGACACCGGCCGACACCACGTTTCCCCTTGCTCCGGTATATCGCAAGAAGGGGATTGTTTACAAACAGGCCAAGGTGATTTCGTTTCATCCCGAGGGGGATAATGAATCGGATAGACCTTACGTTCTTGTGGAATACGTTTCGGGTGATAAGCAGGGGCAACAGGAGAAAGTGGATTATGATTATTTGATAAATGCCACGGGTCCTAAGTTGGATTTTGATGCTACGGAAGGCTTATATCCCGGCAAGAACAAGACTGTTTCGATATGTTCGTTCGATCATGCCGAGCATGCATGGAAAGAATTGAAAAAAGTTATCGATTTGATGAAGCAAGGCAAGCGCCAGCGCATTTTAATCGGGACGGGGCACGCAGGCGCAACTTGTCAGGGTGCGGCGTTCGAGTATATATTGAACGTGGAGAAGTTGTTGCGCGACGAAGGTGTTCGTGATATGGCCGATATTCAGTGGATATCGAACGAATACGAACTGGGAGATTTCGGAATGGACGGGATGTATTTCAAAGTAGGGTTTTCGGCCATTACCGGTAATGAATTGGCCGAGAAATTATTTCATGCGCGAGGCATCAAATTCACCGTTCAAGCCGGAGTTTACAAGGTGGAAGACGGTAAGGCTTATTATGAGAACTTAGACGGAGAATACAAAGAAATCGAGTATGATTTTGCGATGTTGATACCCAAATTTTCGGGTCACGGATTTAAGGCTTACGACAAGGAAGGTAACGACATTACGGAAAAGCTTTTTAAAGCGTTTATGGTAGTGGATGCCGATTATACGCCCAAGCCTTATGAAGAATGGACGGTTCAGGATTGGCCGGAGAAGCTTCAAAATCCGTCGTATCCGAACATATTTGCCGCGGGGATTGCTTTTCATCCGCCGCATACCATTTCACAGCCTCGAAAGAGCAAAAACGGTACGGTAATTACCCCTGCGCCTCCTAGGACGGGAATGCCGTCGGCCATTATGGGTAAGACCGTTGCCGATAACATAGTTCACATGATAAAAACCGGTACCGACGAGGTGAAACATCTGGCTTCAATGGGTAATATGGGCGTGGCTTGTGTGGCATCGGCCGGATACGGCACGTTTACCGGCTCGGCCATTGTGATGTTGTTGGACCCTGCCATTCCGGATTACAAGAAGTATCCGAAATACGGACGCAGGTTAAAGATGGCTTCGATGGGTGTTCACGGTCACTGGATGAAGAAAATCCTGCACCACATGTTTATTTACAAGGCTAAGATGAAGCCGTTTTGGTGGATTATTCCCGAATAATTATTAACTTGCAAAAATTAAGAAGTTATGGATAAGAATAAAGGTTTTTCACTCTTTGAAAAGTGGGTCATGTATTGTCCCATACCCAACATTGTGATGTTTATTATCGCCAATGTGTCCATTTTGCTTATGGTGGCGAGGGGGCACGGCGGTACACGAGGATAGCAGTGGTCCTCGGGGTTTAGTGTAACGCGAGAAGAAGCCGTCCGGATCCGGACGGCTTCGTTTTATTTTTCCCGTTGGAATTTTTTGACCAACATCAAATAGCCGTTGTCCAGTTCCAAATAGCCTTGGTCGTACACGTAGTAGTAGATGTCGTTTTTTTTGGTTTTGTATATCCCGGTGACGTATTCGAAATCAAAGCCTTTTTCGGCAAGGCGTTTTTTGGGGATTTTGGTTTTTCCTTCGGGATTGAGTTCCGACAGGATACGCCAATTTTTTTTGAGTTTGTTGTTGATGTTGCGAATCATAGCATTGGAGGCTCTGTTTTGCCGGTTATGATAGGCGTTCCGGCAATAATCCGAACAAAATTTTTTATCAACACGGCCGATCAGGGGTTCGCCGCATTCCAAGCAGAGTTTTTGTTTTTCGGACATAGAGAAGAAGTTTATTAAGTTGAAAATAAACGACGAGCTAAACGTTTATTTTGGAATTTCCCAACCATTAGTGACACCTTCCATACCAATAGAATCAATAATTGCTTTCTCAATTTTGTATTCTTCCGCTAATTGTTTTTTGTATTTATTCTTAAGCTTCTTCATTAGATTAGCATTACTTTTTAGGTTTTTCTTGTAAGCGTCAGGCTTGTCAAGAGGGTACTTTTTGTCGGCTTCGGTTTGCGCTTTTCTATCGTTAATTATCATTTTCTTCCAAATTTCTTTACGTTGTTCATATGATAACTCCCATTTTTCTTCTTTTTTTTCTTTTAAGGAATTAAGTTGGAACTCATTAATAAAAATCCGAGGTGCTTTTTCATCAAAATTTTTTGCTATCATTCCTATCCACTGTCCTTTTCCCGATTCTGCCTTATATTTTGATGTATAAATGTAAATGTAGATATTAGTCGGATGTCGATGATGTTTAAATCCCGATCTTTTAATTGTTTTATTGTATAAATAATTTAGAAGGTTCTTGATTTTTTGTTCGGTTACATTCTTTTCTTTAAGGAGGATCTTAAGGATAACTTTAGTTTTTAAAGGCACATCAAAAATTTCTTCTTGAATTAATTCATAAATTGGCAAGTCGTTATTTAAATTTTGAGAATCAGATTTGGAGTTGCTACAGCTTGTTATTATAAAATATGCTACTAAGACTAATTGCACATACTTCATTTTAACTTTTTACACAAATTTACTAATAATTTCATATCTGTTTAAAATATTATAAATGTAAACATTTTTAATGATACTTTGATTCGGTAATTTAATTCCTTCAATCCTCATATCCGAAATTCGTATCACAACAAACAGGTAAACCCAAAAAATCTTATCATTTTCCTTCCAATTTAACCGCTAATTGTCCAAGGGTATAGCTGTCGGGAGCGGGGCGACCTTTGGTCGCCCCGCTCCCGACAGCGTTTCGCAAGACTTTTCTATTTCGGGAAAGTTCTTGCCTTTGGAAATTTCCTGCGAGACCGCCCCGAAAACAAGGACTCTCCTACATTGCTACTATGTTTTTATCCCGCGTCATTCCGAACCGAAGCGTAGCGAAGTGTGAGGGTTATCGATAGGAACTTTCTAACATAGATTCCTCGCTCCGCTCGGAATGACGAATGAATTATGTTGCTTCTTGGTTTTGGGGGTGCGAACCTTCTGGGAGCGGGGCGACCTTTGGTCGCCCCGCTCTCCACAGCGTTTTGCAAGGTCTTGCCATTTTCGGAAAGTTTTTATCCTTGAAAAGTCGCTACGTTCTCGCGCCGAGAAACGGCGTTCCTGCTATGTTTTGAGGCTATTTTGCTTGTGTGCCGATAGCGGTGTTTTGTGCTTCTTATTTGAATTTATACAGGTGGATTCTGTTGTTTTTGTCCGTGTAGTAAATGATTTTCTCGGTGTTGTCAATTTCAAAGCGGGATATTGTATCTCGATTTTCAATGATTAAGTTGTTTGTTTTGTATAGTTTTAATGTGAAAAGTGCATGTGTGTCGTTTAGTTTGAGTTGGTTTTTTGCGGGGTTTCGGTAGTAGTAAAGCATTCCTTCGGCTTTGGAGACGCCGTATTTGATGATGTTGCCTTCGCTGTCAAAGTAGATGTCTTTTTCAAGGGGATAAAATTCGTTTTGGAATTTGTATTTTGAGGAGGTTTCCGTCCGGGGGGCGTTAATGAGTATTTTTTTGTTTGTTATGCGGGTAAGTTTTTTTAAGGAGTTTCCGGATTTTTTTGTGCAGGAAGCTAATAGAAGAAGCAGTAATACTAATATTGTTTTTTGCGGGGTTGGTTTCATGGAAAAATCAAGGTAAATAATTTTTTTGTTGTAATGATAAAGAGAGAGAGGGTCAGCGAGGAGGTGATAAATGAGAATGCCAAAGCAAGCAAGGAAGGGGTAAGATTGTTCCAAAAGTCCAAGGAGAAGTGAATCGTTGCTGTGATTTCATAGGCGGCTTTTCCTATCGGCGATTTGTCGGTTCCCGCTTCGTGTCCCATTGCCAAGAAGGCGGAAAAAGTTGCAAGTAATATCAAAGCCGGCAGCGTCAGCAGGAATGTTGTTTTGAGTTCTTTGAGGAGTGTGTTTTGTGTAGGGGGATTGTTAGGGGGCATTTAGGTTGGTTTTATTGTTTGGAAAGGCCGGGGGCGAGTTTTTTCAGTTCGGATTTTACTTCTCTAAGTCCCAGGGTTTTTACGGATTTGGTTTATGGTAAGATGTGTAGTGGTTTCCTTGTAACACAAAGGTAATAAAATTCTTGGATTTTGGTTTGTGGAACTTTTTTGAGATTGGGGGTTATCCGTTCCATATATACCGGTATCAGTGATTATTCAACTGCCAAACCATACCGAAATATACCGTCCTGAATTGGTAATACTCAAAATGTTTTAACGAATAGTCGGCATTGTATTGCACTTGGCTTTGATTGCTGTTGTCAAAGAGATTATTTACGGAAAGGAATACTATCAATGCCTTGTTTTTTCTGCGAATGTATTTGCTGAAATTCAAATCGAAACGGTGGTAAGTGTTGTATTGTCCGGTATATAAATCCTCGAAAAAAACAGGTTCGTAAAAATCCGTTTGATTGTCATATATTGAACCGATTATTTCATTGTAAAACGCTCCGGGACGACTTACGTAGGTGATTGCTACGGAGAAAAGGTTCGGATTGTTGTATTGCAAAGTGCTTTTTAAGAGGTAATTGAAATCTTTTAAT
>JAMONI010000361.1 GCA_027065935.1 Flavobacteriales bacterium
AAACGTTTTCAATCTGTTTTTTATGTATTCAAAAGGAACGGTTTGGCCCGGATAAATGACTTTTTTAATTTGCACCAAATATAGTCGATTTTTTTTTGACTGCGTGTAGCGGAAATTCGATTGGCGCGGCACGGGTAATCCCGGTATGATTTTCCGGGCTTCGGCATACGTAATCCACCCGAGCGTATCGGTTTTATAGGCAAGGAATTTGGCGAAATGCGTTTCGAGTTTTTGTTGTGCCTTCGGGTCGGCGGAAAAAAACAAGGAGGTAATTTTGTGGCGATCTTTGTCTTTGGCGTCGATGACCAGATAACGCCATTTGACGAGGGTATCCCGGGCGGGAAAGTTCTTTTTTTGGTTCTCGTAAAAATCCGATAATTCTTCTTCGGTGACTTCCACCTTGTTGCGTAGTTTGTTTTTGAGTTTTTCTTCGTATAAATCACGCAATAAGTCTTCACGGTATTGTTGGATAAGGCGGTTTACATAAGCCGTATCGACATTTTGTTCGGCGTATTCGGAAAAAACGCTATTTCGTAACCATCCGTTTATGTATGCTTTGACCGCCCGGGCGCTGTCGGGGGCGTTTTGATATACGGACGGAGGAATGTCTTCGGCATACAACACCCGGTCATATACGCGAAGAACGGGTGTTTTACCGTTTTTTTCGGACTGACGGCAGGCAATCGCTATTAAAGTGAGGATGCCTAAAAGCGTGAAAATGTTAATTTTTGTATTTCGCACGAATTCGGTTCCAAGCTTGTTCATTAATCGTAACGGGATATTTCTTTTTTAAATTGTCCAACAATTGTTTTTCCAAGTAAGTTTGGTAATCGCTCATTACTTTGCCCCGTATGGTATCAAGTCCGGGAACATGCTCGGGGATGATATCCGTTATGCCTTTGACGATGTATTTGTTGTCTTGTTTTTGTTTTAGGTAAAGTTTTCCGTCCAATTGTTCGAAGGCTTTGTTTTTATCCAAAATTTTTACGTCCACCACGGCTTTGGTTCCGGCGATTTGCATTATTTTTTTCAGGGATTTTCTTTTTTTCAAAGCCTTGTAGAGTTTGTTGGCCGATTTTTTGTCGGAGGTTTGTATAAATACGAAGCGGGCTTTGTCTTTTTGGACGTATTTATGCTTATTGGTTTCGTAGAATTTTTGTAATCCCAAAGTATCTTGCAGGGCTTTTTCCCAAATTTCTTTGGTTTTGTAATTAAACAACAATAAGCCTTCGTAATATTCCTTAACGGTACGGGCGAATTCGGGGTAAAATTCTTCCAAATGCGTTTCGTAGTATTTGAGTAATTGGTCGTCGGTAAATTCCTCAAACAACCGGTCGATTACGCTTTTCTTTCGCTTGTAAGCTTCGGGGTCGTTCGTTTGACGGCGATAGAGGAAGTTAATAAAATCGCGGTATGTGACGGGATATACTTTATTGATGATAAACAACACGTCGTTTGCTTTTTTGAAGTCTTTCGGGTAGTTCCATTGGCGGTTAAAGAAGTTTCGGTCGATTATTGCATAGACGGGTTTTAAGCTTCCTTTCATTTCGATGGGGAACTCCCTGCGTAATTTCTCCAGCAATTTTCTCCGTCCTAATTTGGACCGGTCGTCACGTGCGATTTTCTTTTCGAGTTCGGGTTTGATGTCTTTGAATGAAGGCACCGGATATTTTTTCACCAGTTTAATAATGTGCCAAGCGTTGTGCGTTTGGAACGGACGGGAATAATCGCCCGGATTTTTCAGGGCAAAAGCTTGCGATTCGAATGCTTCCACCTTTTCGCGTAACCCGAACGGCGCCATCAATCCGCCTTTGGGCGCTGTAACTTTATCTTCGGAAAAACGCTTGGCCAAGTTCTCAAAACTGTCTTCTCCCCGGATCAGTTGTTCGTATATGCTTTCGATTTTCTGTTTGGCCGCTTCGGGGTCATTGCCTTTTAGCACCACGATCTGAGCCACTTGAATGCGATAAACCGCCGGACGTTCGGCTTCTTTCCACACGATATGATACCCGTATTTTGTGCGAAAAGGCTTCGAATACGAACCTGCGGGAGTTTCATAGGCAACGGTTTCAAAAGGATAAACGGTATGAAAAACGTTAATCCATCCCAGATGACCTTTGTTTTCTTTGACCGACGGGTCTTCACTGTATTTTAAAGCCACCTGTTCGAAAGGAAGGCCTTTTTGTAATTGCTTGTAAATTTTTTGAATCTTATTGTAGGCTTTCAGCGTATCTTGCGGCGTGGCCGAACGGGAAAGCATCGTCATAATATGGGCCACTTTAACGTCTTTTTTCATTCGTTCGTATGCCTCTTTTAACAAACGGTCTTTTATGGCGGGGTCGGACAAGTATTTTTCGGCCAATTCCCTGCGGTAACGGTTAAATTCACTCTTAAACGACCAGGATTTATGGTAATCTTTGGCTTCGGCATCTACAAGTTGCAACTTGTAATTGATGAACAAATCCTTATAGTAATCAATGTCTTTTTGTTGCGGATCTTGAACCAAATCCAAATTTTTGGTGTACATATATTCAAATTCTTCCGCAGTGATTTCTTTGTCACCGAGTTTCATCAAAATCTCGCCTTTGTTTTGGGCATAGACCATAAAACTTAGTGAGAAAAGCAAAAGAACGTATCCGAACCTTTTCATAACGACCGTTTTTTTTAGTTTCACAAAATTGATAAAAATTACCGAGAAATGAAAAAAAGCAGAAAATCGAAGGGACAAAATCATTCTTTCATAATGAAGACTTTACTACAAGGGGCATTTGTAAGTCCAAATAAAAAATCAATCGTTTCCGGTTCGTTTTTTTTCTAAAAATACCGGACAAAAAATCCGAAGGATTTTAGTCGGTGAACAGGGAACAATTTTTTATAGTGATTTGAGTGGAATTTCCACCGGAAAAATTCAGAGGGCAAGCGTAGCAAAAAAATTAAACCACGTTTGCCCAGTGGGAATTGCACGACTGTCCTGCGGAAATTTTCACGAACCGATTCAAAAAAACAAGCGTCCGAAAGCTAAATTTCGATTTGAAGTTTTGCCCGCTGGAGATCCCGGTAAATTGTCGTATTTTTGCATTATTCATAATGATTCCAAATAGATGAGAAAAATAGAATTAATGTCGCCTGCCGGCAGTTTCGATTCGTTGCAAGCCGCTATCGATAACGGGGCGGATTCCGTATATTTCGGTGTAGAGCAATTAAATATGCGGGCACGTTCCGGTATTAATTTTACATTAGACCAATTGCCCGAAGTAGTCCGCAGGGCAAGAGAGAAAAATGTCAGGACTTACTTGACCGTCAATACCATTATATATGACCATGATATCCCCGTAGCCAAACGTTTATTAAAGGCCGCTAAAGAAACCGGTGTGGATGCCGTTATAGTGGCCGATCAGGCCGTAATGTTCATGGCAAGGGAGTTGGATTTGGAAGTACATGTTTCCACGCAAATCAATATCACCAATGTGGAAACGGTTAAGTTTTACGCCCGGTTTGCCGATACGATGGTCTTGAGCCGTGAATTGAGTTTAAGACAAGTGAAATATATTACGGAACAAATTCGCAAACAACACATTACGGGTCCTTCCGGAGCGCCGGTTAAGATTGAAATTTTCGGACACGGGGCCTTGTGTATGGCCGTGTCGGGGATGTGTCATTTGAGTTTGCATACCTATAATTCGTCGGCCAACCGGGGTGCTTGTAAGCAAAATTGCCGTCATCCGTACTTGGTAATCGACAAAGAAACCGGTATGGAATTGGAAATCGACAACGAATACATTATGTCGCCTAAGGATTTGATGACGGTGGATTTTTTGGACCAAGTATATGATGCGGGGGTGGAAGTCTTGAAAATCGAAGGGCGTGCCCGCTCGGCCGATTATGTAGCCGTAACCACCCGTGTGTATCGTGAAGCCATTGACTCGCTCTATGACGGGACTTATTCCCGGGATAAAGTAAAAGATTGGGTGGAACGTCTGTCCCGCGTGTACAACCGGGGTTTTTGGGACGGTTATTATTTGGGACGTAAATTGGGAGAATGGAGTAATCCCGGAAATCAAGCCAAGGTAAAAAAAATCTATTTGGGACGCGGTAAGAAATATTACCCCAAAGCACAAGTGGGTGAATTTAATATTGAAAGTTTCGATGTAAAAGTAGGAGATAAAATCCTCATCACCGGACCGAGTTTGGGCGCACTGGAAATGCAAATTAAAGAAATGTATGTCAATGACCGGCCCGGGCAAGTGGCCAAACGGGGCGATGTGCTTTCCCTGAAAATCGACAAAAAAATTCGTCCTTCCGACAAACTCTTCAAATTGGTTGATGCGGAAATGTTAAAAAACTGATTTTCCCGTAAAATAAAAAAACCGCCCTTCGTACAAGAGCGGTTTTTTCGGTTCGATTTCTTGTTCCTACATATTCTTGATTTCGTTAATGATTTTGGTAATGCTGTCTTTGGCGTCGCCGAAAAGCATCGAGGTTTTGGGGTTATAAAACAATTCGTTTTCAATACCGGCATAACCGGGTTTCATACTTCGTTTGAGTACGATGATATTTTTGGCATCCTCCACGTCCAAAATAGGCATGCCGTAAATCGGGCTGGAGGGATTTTTCTTGGCGGCAGGGTTCACCACGTCATTAGCACCCACCACCAATACCACGTCCGTGTTTTTAAATTGCGGATTGATGTCGTCCATATCCACCAACTTGTCATAATCCACATTGGCTTCGGCCAAGAGCACGTTCATATGACCGGGCATACGACCCGCCACGGGATGAATGGCGTATTTTACGTTAACTCCTTTGCTTTCGAGCAGTTCTTCAAGCTCGTGGATGGCGTGCTGGGCTTGTGCTACGGCCAACCCGTAGCCGGGAACGATAATTACATTTTGGGCGTAATTCAGCAAGATGCCCGCATCGGAAGGGGTAACGCTTTTTACCGTTCCGCCCGTTGCGGATTCGCCTCCGGTTTGGTCCGTATCGCCAAAGGCTCCGAAAATAACGTTGGAGAGCGACCGGTTCATAGCTTTGGTCATGGCAATAGTCAAAATGGTACCTGCCGAGCCTA
>JAMONI010000362.1 GCA_027065935.1 Flavobacteriales bacterium
GGGAACGGTTTTGTCCTCGTTGTTAATATGCACCAACAATTCTCGTATGGACATTTTTTCCAAGTGGTGATACTTGGATTCTTTTTCGGTTATTTTTTCGAATTCCGGCATAATTTGTTTTGGTCAAAGATAAATATTCTTCCGTTAAATCGGCCGGGTCAAACGGATAAAAATCTTGATACACATGCACCGTAAGGCTGTAGCTTTCCGGTTCGGCGTTGGCCCGGCTTGTAATAATTTCGTTATATTTGCTTGGTTGTATATATGCAAGGTACCATGTTGAAGCCCGTATTGAAATTTATTGAAACGGTAGGTGAATATTTTTTGTTGCTTAAAAAAACACTGACCAAACCTCAGAATAATAAAATATTTTGGGAGCATTATCTTCGGGAGATTGACGATATCGGTTTGAAGACCGTCGGTTTGATTTCGTTTATTTCGTTTTTC
Organism: Flavobacteriales bacterium; assembly: GCA_027065935.1. Lineage (GTDB taxonomy): Bacteria > Bacteroidota > Bacteroidia > Flavobacteriales > Flavobacteriaceae > JAADED01. Next base: position 448 of record JAMONI010000362.1, read on the forward strand.
ATCGGTGGTGTAGTAGTGATACAAACGGCTTTGAATTTGGAAAATCCGTTGATAGACCCGTCACTTATAGGCTTTGCGGCCAAGCAATCGGTTATTTTGGAATTTTCACCTACTTTGAGTTCGGTAATTTTGGCGGGTATCGTAGGGTCTTATATTGCGTCCACCATCGGTACAATGCGTATCACCGAACAAATCGATGCGCTGGACGTGATGGGTATCAATTCGGCCAATTATCTCATTTTGCCTAAAATTTTGGCTGCCGTAACCTTTTATCCTTTTTTGATAGGGATGAGCATGTTTCTCGGTGTGCTGGGCGGATGGGTGGCCGGAGTGGTTACGGGCTTGGTCGGAACGCAAGATTATCTGGAAGGGATCCGCATCGGTTTCGACCCGTTTCATTTTACCTACTCCACTATAAAGACCGTGGTTTTTGCTTTTCTCATTGCCACCATTCCTTCCTTCTTCGGTTACCGGGTCAGAGGAGGCGCATTGGAAGTGGGACGTGCAGGTACCCAAGCCGTTATATGGACCAGTGTGATGATTGTTTTTTGGAACTACGTAATCACCCAATTGTTGTTAAGCTGATGATCGAAGTAAAAAACATAAAAAAATCCTTTGCAGGTGTGGGCGTATTAAAGGGCATTTCCGCCGTATTTGAAAAAGGGAAGGTTAACATGATTATCGGACAAAGCGGTTCGGGGAAGACGGTTTTCCTCAAGAGCATTATGGGATTAATTGAACCGGATGACGGTGAAATTTCTTTTGACGGAAGGATTTGGCACTTGCTTTCCGATAAAGAAAAAGCGGGCATCCGCAGGGAAATGGGTGTGGTTTTTCAAGGTAACGCCCTTTTCGATTCCATGACCATCGAGCAAAATGTGAGCTTTCCGCTACGGATGTTTACCCGGAAATCTCCCAAAGAAATCAAAGAACGCGTGGACGAAGTATTGGAGCAAGTGGGATTGCCCGGCGTGCAAAACAAACTGCCTTCAGAACTTTCGGGCGGGCAACAGAAACGCGTGGCCATCGCTCGGGCCATCGTGATGTATCCCAAATACCTGTTTGCCGACGAACCCAATTCGGGATTAGACCCCAAAACGGCCATTCGCATCGACGATTTGTTGATGACCCTAACCAAACAGTACGACACCACTACCTTGGTCAATACCCACGACATGAATTCCATCATGGAAATCGGGGAGAAAATTATCCTGCTGAAAAACGGCCATAAAGCCTGGGAAGGCTCGCGTGACGAGATTTTTCATTCGGACAATAAGGACCTGAACGATTTTGTCTTTTCTTCCGACTTATACAGACAAATGAAGGAGTTATTCTTAAAATACCAAGCGGAGAAATGACGGGAACGGTTATCAAATCAACGGGCAGTTTTTACGATATCGCTGCCGACAACGGCAAACATTACAAAGGGCGTATTAGAGGAAAATTTCGCTTGAAAGGACTTAAGACCACCAATCCCGTAGCCGTAGGCGACCGCATCAAATTCGAAGAAAAAGAAGACGGTACCGTTTTGATTACCGAAATTTTACCGCGTAAAAACTATCTGCTTCGCAAGGCTACCAAATTGTCCAGAAAATATCACATTTTGGCCGCCAACATCGACCGTGTCTTTGTATTTTACACACCCGCCTATCCCGAAACTTTATTGCCGTTTATCGATCGAATTTTAGTTACGGCCGAAGCCTATGATATCGAACCCGTTTTATTGGTCAACAAAACGGACTTGTTTAAGAACGATACGGAAAATTTGAAAAAAATAGAGCGGTTTAAGAAAATATATGCCAAGACCGGATACCGGGTTATTGAAACTTCCGCCGTGGAAAAAACCGGACTCGACGAAGTGAAAGCTTTAATGAAGGACAAGGTATCAATGTTTACGGGAAATTCCGGAACGGGAAAATCCAGCTTGATCAATGCGGTAACGGGATTAAATTTAAAAACAAAACCCGTTTCCGAAGCCCACCGGCAAGGCCAACACACTACGACCTTTGCCGAAATGTTTCCTTTGCCTTTCGGCGGATACATTATCGACACGCCGGGCATTAGAGCTTTTGGCACGGTGGATATGGAGCCGAGAGATTTGAGTGATTATTTCCCGGAAATCGGAAAGCATCGCGGCCGGTGCCGATTTAACGATTGCTTACACGTCAACGAACCCGGTTGTGCGGTTTTGCCCCGCTTGGAATCGGGTGAAATTCCTATGGAACGTTATCTTTCTTATTTGGACATCTTGGACGAAATTCAAAACAACGAAGGCCCCTACAGAACCAAAGAATTTTAATATGCGAACGGTTATTCAGCGCGTAAGCGAAGCATCGGTACGAATCGAAGGGAAAACAAAAGGACAAATCGGCAAAGGCCTCTTGGTCTTATTGGGCATCGAAGACGCCGATTCGCAAGAAGACGTCCGGTGGTTGGTGCATAAAATCAAAAATTTGCGGATTTTTTCCGACGCGGAAGGAAAAATGAACCTTTCGGTAGAAGACATTGGCGGTGAAGTATTGATAATCAGTCAGTTTACATTACATGCCAAAACCAAAAAAGGTTTTCGCCCCTCATTTGTTCGCGCCGCCAAACCCGACATAGCCATTCCCTTGTATGAAGAATTTATTCGTACATTTGAACAAGAATTGCCGGGAAAAATTCAAACCGGCACCTTCGGTGCCATGATGCAAATAAGCTTGGTTAACGACGGACCCGTAACCATCATCATCGACACGAAAAACAAAGAATAAAATGAGTTGGAAAAACATACAAACCGAAGTGGACAAATGGATAAAAACCATCGGCGTGCGCTATTTTGACGAATTGACCAACATGGCTTTGCTGACGGAAGAAGTGGGTGAAGTGGCCAGAATCATTGCCCGGCGGTACGGCGAACAAAGTGAAAAGGAAAGCGACAAAAGGAAGGATTTGGGCGAAGAATTGGCCGACGTGTTGTTCGTAACCGTTTGCCTGGCCAATCAAACCGGAGTGGATTTGGACAAAGCGTGGCGCTCAAGGATGGAAAAGAAAACCCGGAGAGACAAAATGCGGCATAAAAACAACGAAAAATTAAAATAGCTTAAATGTCCAAAACGGCCACATACCGGAAAATTATTGAAGACATACAAAACGGAAACTTGTTTTCCGTGTATTTTTTGTCGGGTGAGGAGGATTTTTTTGCCAAAAAAATAGAACAAGCGCTTTTGGAACATATCATTCCGCCCGAGGCTCGCGGATTCGATATGGCCGTGTATTACGCTCAGGATATTAGTTTGAGTGATTTATTGATGCGAGCCGGACAATTTCCGATGATGAACGATAAGCAACTGATTGTGGTGCGCAATGCCGAACATTATTTTAAATCGGCCGGGGATTTAAAATCGATGGAAAATTATTTGGCTCACATCCCCGGACAAACCGTCCTTTCGTTCAGGTATAAAGGAAAACCCGGGGCTAAAATCAAAAAAGTTTTTTCCGCCCCGAAGGTTTTGTTGTACGAAGCGCCCAAAATATACGACAATCAAATACCCGGCTTAATCGAGGATTTGATGCGTTATAAAGGCTTTAAGGCCGATACGAAATCCGTTTATATGTTGAGTGAGTTTGTAGGAACGGATTTGTCCCGTATGGAAATGGAAATCGACAAGCTTTCGGTAGTTTTGGAAGAAGGCAGTCAAATCACTCCGGAAATCATAGAAAAATACATCGGCATCAGCAAAGATTTCAACATATTCGAGTTTAAAAGTGCCATTGCTACGGGTAACATAACCAAAGCATACAAAATTGCCCGTTTTTTCGCACAAAATCCCGGCGCTTATTCCTTGCATGCCATTCTGGCCGTACTCTACGGATTTTTTACGCAATTATACAAATATTGGACATTGCCCGATAAGCAAAACCGTTCCAAGGTGGCTTCGGCCTTGAAAATCAATCCTTATTTTGTTCCGGAAATCCAACAAGCTTCCCGTTATTACAACATGCGAAAAATTTCCAAAATCATTTCGGTATTACGCGATACGGACATGAAGGTTAAAGGCTTGGGAGCGGGACGCGCCGAGTATAAAGATTTGATTAACGAGTTGATTTTCAAAATAATGCGATAGTTTTATGAAAAAACAAAGCTATAAAGTGTTTCGTGCTGCGGACAAGGTCAAATTAAGAGGATTTTTAGACGCTTTGTTTCGTCGCACGCCGCGACATCATTACGTAGTTAAGATTGTCGCCCGAGACATTCCCAATGCGGAATTGTTTGAAATGCTCGAAAAATACCGCAGTAAAATCGAATGGTACCGCAGGGAAAAGTCCTTGGTTTTTGTCCCGGAAGATTACGACCCAGATGCCGTTCCGGAATGGTTGAGTATGGCCCCTTCCGAATTGGAGGCGTCGGACATTATCGATTTTGAAGAAATCGAAAGGGATTTGAGTTATTAGTGTACGCCCAGAATGTGTTTCAAATCTTCGATTTGATTCTCCCAGAGTAATTGCGCTTCTTCTTCGGAGTCTTCGGAGAAGTCGGTAATGATAAGGGAAACGTCTTTGGTTAATTCGTCCACGCTTATGCGGAAATCGGTATAATAGCCGGTTTCGTTGCCGTTGTCGTCTAACCATTGAAAGCG
>JAMONI010000363.1 GCA_027065935.1 Flavobacteriales bacterium
GGAACCGTGTCGGGCAAAGACCGCTATATTCATACCGATTTAAACTCGGAAACATTGATTTACAAGGATATAGCTTTTTACAACACCAAACTCAGCATCGATAACCAAAACCCGATTTATAATCTTTATGTGAAATCCGATTCGGTGGCTACGGGATTTTATACATTTTCGGACGTTAAAGCCATCAATCTGACCATTAAAGACACTATTTATCTCAAACTCAAAAGCAAAGGCGGAGCCCACGCAAACGACCGTTTTAACCTGTCGGCCAAATATCATTTGGACAGCTTAAGCGCATTGCGGTTCACCCTGACGGAATCTCAAATATTTTATAATAACAAAACCTGGACAATCAGTCCCGAAACCCACACCAACAGGATTGATTATTACTTTTCCAAAGATTCGCTCTTCATTAACGATCTGGGCATTGCACATGATAACGAAGCGCTTCGCTTATGGGGGTATGAAACCGAAAAAACAAGAGATATAACGCTGAAAATCAACGATTTGAAAATACGGGGCATCCTGCCGGAAACAGAAGGATTCGCCTTTGACGGGATGATGAACCTGAGCCTCAAATCGGGAAAGAACAACGGGCGCGTATTTTACAATGCCGGCGGTGAGGTATTGCAATTGCAATGGAACGGAATTCCTCTGGGAGACTTGGCATTGAACATAAAAACCATTTCATCCGAAACCATGTTTCTCGACCTGAAAAGCATACATAACCATACCCGCCTGCTCTCGGCCAACGGATACGTGGACGTGCATTCCAAAGACCTCGATATCAATTTGAACTTGAACGAATTTCCTTTAACGCCATTTAATGCCCTCTTGGAAGACGTGTTTAGCGATATCAGGGGGCGAATTACCGGACATACCCACATTTCGGGCGATATTTCCAATCCCCGTTACAACGGCGTGTTGAACCTGTTTGATGCGGGACTTAAAGTTAACGAGCTGAACACGGATTATCAATTTCAAAACCGGGAACAGGTTTCGGTTCAAGGCGAAAAATTCGTTTTCAACCGGGTAAATTTTTTCGACACCAAATACGGAACGCAAGGCCGGTTGAACGGAGAAATCTCGTTCTACAACTTCACCAATTGGTTTATCGATTTGCAAATCGATACGGAAAACTTACTCGTGTTAGACACCGGATTTTCTCAAGAAGCCTTGTATTACGGGACGGCCTTTGCGCAAGGAAATGCGTCCGTTAAAGGTTATGTAAATCAAATTAGAATCGATGCCGCCGTCAAATCAAGGGAAAATACCCGCATTTTTATTCCGCTGAGCGATGTGGAAACCATAGGGGAAGACAATTACATTAAATTTTACACCGAAAAAGAATATGCGAAGAAAAAACGCAACAAGAAAAACCACCAACGGATATACGAAGGTTTACAACTGAATTTGGATATAGACATCACGCAAGACGCCGAAATCGAAATTGTATTGGACCAGGAATTCGGAAGCCGCTTGAAATCACTAGGCGAAGGCACCGTTTTGATGGAAATCAATACCGAAGGAAAATTTAATATGTGGGGAACTTATTCGGTGGTGGAAGGTAAGTACGTATTCCGGTATGCCGGCGTCATCGAGAAGGAATTCGATGTGGAACCCGGAAGCATCCTGGTATGGAACGGCGACCCTTTCCGGGCCGATTTGGACATCAAAGCCACCTATTACATTCCCGCGGCCGACATTACCCCTCTGATTAAAGACAGCGAAATTTATACCCGGAGGGTGCCGGTCAAGGTGATTATAAACATTAAAGGCGACTTGATGAAACCGCGTATCGAGTTCGCTTTGGATCTTCCCGATACCAATCCCGTCATTCGATCCGAAGTGGAATACGCCTTGCGCGATGCCGATACCCGTATGCTTCAAGTGATTTCGTTACTGTATTCCGGCAACTTTATTGCCACCGACGTTTTAAAATTCGACAACCGAACCGCCGTCGAAGGCAATTTATCGGAGCGGGTACTGAGCGTATTCAACACCTTGCTCGAAAATGATGTGTTCAACGTAAAATTAGACTACGTCCCCGACCGCCAGGACCCCGAAACCAACGTAAAAACCGACTCTCGCGTAGGCTTGACCATCCAAACCAAAATCAACAAACGGATTTATATCAACGGCAAATTGGCCATGCCCGTAGGACGCTATACCAAATCATCGGTAAGCGGCGATGTGGAAGCGGACATTTGGCTCAACGAAAACGGAACCATTCAACTGCGTATTTACAACAAACGCACCGAAATCGAATATGCCAATCAGGAAGAAAGTTATACCCGAGGTGTAGGCTTGAGTTTTCAAGTGGATTTCGACACCTTTAAGGAATTTTTGGAAAAAATGAAGATTTCCATCGAAACCGAAGAATAAAGATGCGCAGGATTTATTTCAAAGCCTCGAGCCGGTTCTTAATCACCCGGATTTTTTCCAATGCATCGGCTTCTTTCTTGCGCTCTTTGTCCACCACTTGCGCAGGTGCGTTTTGCACGAATTTTTCGTTATCCAACTTTTTTCTGACCGATTGTAAAAATCCTTCCAAATAAGCCAATTCTTCTTCCAATTTTTTCTTTTCTTCGGATTCGTCCACCAAACCTTCCAACGGAACAAAATACTCGTTTTTGCCCACTCTGAACGATACCGCATTACCGTCGAATGAACGGAATCGAACCGCCGACAAGTGAGCCGTTTTTTCGAGCAAAGGCAAAAAATCCTTATTTAACGATTGATATTCAACAACATACAACTCAAGCTTTTCTTTGTTTCCAATGTTTTTTTCCTTGCGAATTTTTCGAATGTTGGAAATGATATTTTTGATATGTTCAAATGCTTCGATTACTTCTTTGTCATAAGTTTCTTTTTTCGGATACGGTGCAATGACAATAGCTTGCTCGGGAGTTCGGGATTTAATATGATGCCAAATTTCTTCCGTGATAAAAGGCATAAAGGGATGCAGTAGCTTCAGGTTGTTTTCAAGTATTTCAACACTTTGCTCGAAGGTATTCCGGTCTATTTTTTCACCGAAAGGCGGTTTGATTATTTCCAAAAACCACGAACTGTAATCATCCCAAATCAAAGAATAGATTTTTTTTAGGGCTTCCGAAATGCGGTACCGGTCAAAATCGCGCTCCACTTGTTCCAATACCCGGTTAAACTTATTCCGGTACCAGGTTACGGCTTGCCGGGCATAAGCCGGTTGTTCTTTGTTTTGATCGATTTCAAAGGATTTAAGCAAGCGGAATCCGTTCCAAATTTTATTGGCAAAGTTCCTTCCCTGAACCACCAATTCCACATCAAAAGGCAAATCGTTTCCGGCGGGTGAAGTCATCAGCATGCCTACACGTACGGCATCGGCGCCGTATTGATTGATTAATTCCACCGGGTCGGGTGAATTGCCGAGGGATTTGGACATTTTTCGCCCCAATTTGTCTCTTACGATTCCCGTAAAATATACATTGGAGAAGGGTTTTTGTCCGGCAAACTCATAACCGGCCATAATCATTCGTGCCACCCAAAAGAAAATGATTTCCGGTGCGGTGACCAAATCATCGGTAGGGTAATAATACTTAAAATCTCGATTGCCGGGATTACGGATGCCGTCGAATACGGTTATGGGCCATAACCATGAAGAAAACCACGTGTCGAGTACGTCTTCATCTTGCCTTAAATCGTTAGCGGTAAGGTTCGGATTACCGGATTTTTCCCGGGCCAATTGCACGGCTTCTTCTTCGGTTTCGGCTACCACAAAATCATCTTCTCCTTCGCCGTAATAGTATGCGGGAATGCGATGTCCCCACCACAGTTGGCGCGAAATGTTCCAATCGCGTACATTTTCCATCCAGTGGAAATACAAGTTTTCGAATTTTTTGGGAATGAGTTTTATCTCGCCTTTTTTCACGGCTTCGACGGCGGGTTGTGCCAAGTCTTTCATTTTTAAGAACCATTGACGGGACAAGCGCGGTTCAATCACGGCATTAGTCCGTTCCGAACGCCCGATGCGATGGACATGTTTTTCGGTTTTAACCAAAAATCCTTTTTCCCGGAGTTCCTCCACTATGGCTTTTCGGACTTCAAAACGGTCCATCCCTTGATAATGCAATCCGTATGCATTGAGGGTGGCGTCGTCATTGAAGATGTCGATTACTTCGAGCCGATGCCGGTCTCCTATTTCTTTATCGTTGGGGTCGTGAGCGGGTGTTATTTTTAAAGCTCCCGTTCCGAACTCGGGGTCCACATAATCGTCGGCAATGATGGGAATTTTTCGTCCGGCGATAGGGACAACGGCTTTTTTCCCGACGAGATGTTTGTATTTTTCGTTTTCCGGGCTTACGGCGATTGCGGTGTCGCCGAGAATGGTTTCGGGACGGGTGGTGGCGATTTCGATATATTCGTTTTCACTTCCCGCTACGGGATATCTCAAATAATATAAAGTTCCTTCCTCTTCGGTGTATATAACTTCTTCATCCGATACGGTGGTACGGGCTTCGGGGTCCCAGTTGACCATTCTGTATCCGCGATAAATTTTTCCTTTTCGATATAAATCCACAAAAACTTTGATGACGGATTCATACATATCGGGATCGAGGGTAAATTTGGTGCGGTCCCAATCGCAGGAAGCGCCCAAGTGTCGTAATTGCTTCAAGATAATTCCGCCGTGTTTGTGTGTCCAATCCCAAGCGTGCTTGAGGAATGCTTCTCGGGTGAGAGCCTTTTTGTCTATGCCTTCGGCCTTTAGTTTGCTTACTACTTTGGCTTCGGTGGCTATGGAAGCGTGGTCGGTACCCGGCACCCAAAGTGCATTGTATCCTTGCATCCGTTTTCGACGAATCAACACGTCTTGAATGGTATTGTTGAGCATGTGTCCCATGTGTAATACGCCGGTTACATTGGGCGGGGGAATTACAATGGTGTAAGGCTTCCGTTCGTCGGGCTCGG
>JAMONI010000364.1 GCA_027065935.1 Flavobacteriales bacterium
CCTGATTTCTCCTTAAATTATATAGGGGCCGACGGGCGTATATATTCCGAAGTGCAACAACCCGAAGTCTTCATTCAAATCAAAGCCACGCCCAAGCGCAAAACCGCCGGTTACGGTGTAAAAAGATACAACATCAATACCGATTTTCCCGTCATACTGCTGCGGTATTCAAAAGGATTGGCCAACGGAAAAACCATAGCCTTCGATTATCACAAATTACAATTTTACTTTGAAAAACACTTCCTGATCGGGGCGGTGGGTAATTTGGATTTGAGGTTCGAGGCGGGTAAGACCTTAGGCACCGTCCCCCTAGCCCTGCTGAATGTGGTGCCGGGTAACCAATCTTTCTTTTACGTAAACAATGCCTTTCAATTGCTCAATTATTACGAGTTCGTCACCGATACTTATGTCTCGCTGCGTTTGATGCACAACTTCGGCGGACGCATTTTTTCCAAAATTCCCCTGCTCAAAAAAACCAAGTGGCGCGAACTGATATTTTTCAATACGATTACGGGAAAAATTTCCCCTTCCAACCGGGCTGTTAACGCCTCCAACATCGCGTATGCCACACCCGAACACCCGTATTTCGAATACGGTTTGGGGGTGACAAACATTCTTAAGTTTTTGGAATTCGACGCATTTTGGCGAGGAAACTATTTTAACCCCGAAGCCCAAAACTTTTTTGTTAAAATCAACTTCAGATTGGAATTCTAAACAAACCTGCGGTTTTTATCCGGATTTCAAATTAAATCTTAAATTTGCACTTTGATAAAATCTCTATTCAAAGACATATATGTCGGCAACGGGGCATCCAAGCGATAAAATCACGCGGGTAAGCGACAAATTCCAAGAATGGTTTTTGGATTATGCTTCGTATGTAATCCTGGAACGTGCCGTTCCCGCCATAGAAGACGGCCTTAAGCCCGTACAACGCCGTATTCTTCACGCCATGAAGGAAATGGACGACGGCCGCTACAACAAAGTAGCCAACATCATCGGGCAGACTATGCAATACCATCCGCACGGCGACGCTTCCATCTACGATGCCATCGTGGCTTTGGGGCAAAAAGATTTACTCATCGATACGCAAGGAAACTGGGGCAACCTGCTTACGGGTGACGGCGCGGCGGCAGCACGGTATATTGAAGCTCGGTTGTCTAAATTCGCTTTGGAAACCATGTTCAGCCCCAAAATTACACAATGGACCTTATCCTACGACGGGCGAAAAAAAGAACCCGTTTTCCTGCCGGCCAAATTCCCCGTCTTATTGGCACAAGGCGCCGAAGGAATAGCCGTGGGATTGTCCACCACCATTTTACCGCATAATTTCAACGAACTGATCGACGCCTCCATCAAAGTATTACAAGGCAAAAAAGTGCAAATCTTTCCCGACTTTCCCACCGGCGGAATGATCGACGTAAGCCGGTATAACGACGGAAAACGAGGCGGAAAAGTAACCATTCGTGCCAAAATCGAAATTGAAGACAACAAAACACTTGTAATAAAAGAAATCCCTTTTAAAACCACTACGGGAAGCCTTATCGACAGCATCATCAAAGCCAACGAAAAAGGAAAAATACGCATCAAAAAAATCTTGGATAACACCGCCGAGAACGTCGAAATACGCATTCAACTACCGCCCGGCGTGTCTCCCGACAAAACCATCGATGCCTTGTATGCTTTTACCAAATGCGAAGTGTCGGTTTCGCCCTTGGCCGTAGTAATCAAAGACAACAAACCCGCCTTTATGGGCATTAGCGAAATACTGGAATACACCGCACACCGAACGGTGGACTTGTTGCGACGGGAATTGCAAATTCAACTGGACGAACTACGGGAAAAATGGCACGCAGCCAATTTGGAACGTATTTTTATCGAAAACCGGATTTATCTCGACATCCAAGACCAAACCACATGGGAAGGCGTGCTTGAAGCCATCGATAAAGGATTAAAACCGCATATCAAACACCTCCAACGCGAAGTAACCCGCGACGACCTCATCCGCCTGACCGAAATCAAAATCAAACGCATTTCCAAATACGACCTTAACAAAGCCAAAAAGGACATAGAAGATATTGAAGCATGGATCGAAGA
>JAMONI010000365.1 GCA_027065935.1 Flavobacteriales bacterium
GAAACCGAATTCCATCTGGCCAACATCATCGACTATACGGTTAATTTCTACAAACAAATCAAAAAGAAATACGGCCAAGGACGCGAGCGAAAAACCGAAATTAGAAGTTTTGAAAACATCGAAGCCACCAAGGTGGTGGTGCGCAACGTCAAACTCTACGTAAATAAAGAAGAAGGATTCGTAGGAACAAGCTTGCGAAAAGACGAATACGTGGCCGACGTGTCGGATATCGACGATATTATCATCTTTAGGCGCGACGGAAAAATGTCGGTTACCAAAGTAAGTCCCAAAACTTTTGTGGGCAAAGACATTATCCACGTGGGCGTTTTCAAGAAAAAAGACGACCGCACCGTATATAACATGATTTACCGCGACGGAAAAAAAGGCCCGTATTACATGAAACGTTTCCACGTGCAAGGCATCACGCGCGACAAAGAATACGACCTCACTCAAGGTAAGGAAGGAAGCAAGGTCATGTATTTTTCGGCCAACCCCAACGGCGAAGCCGAAACGGTCACCGTTTATTTGCGTCCTACGGGCAAATCACGCAAAACGAAATTCGATGTGGACTTTAGCAAATTGCTCATCAAAAGCCGTAATGCCCGGGGTAATTTGGTAACCAAACTGCCGGTCAAATCCATCAAACTCAAAGAAAAAGGCGTATCCACCTTGCAAGCCCGTAAATTGTGGTTCGACCCCGTGGTGAACCGGTTAAACACGGAAGAACGAGGCGATTATCTCGGAGAGTTCACGGGCGAAGACAAATTGTTTTACATCACACCCGAAGGTCTAACGGAAGTTTTTGTGCCGGCGCTGGAAAAACATTTTCCGTCCAAATTGGAGCTTATAGCCAAAGTGGAAAAAGACAGGCCTGTAACCGTAGTATATTACGACCCCGAAGAAAAACGGCACTACCTGAAACGCTTCTTACCCGGAGAAATCAGAAAAAAAGACATCGTAATACCCGAAAATGCCCGGTTGGTAGGTGCTTCTTACCATTGGCGTCCGGTGGTGGAAGTAAAATTTCGCAAAAAAGATAAAGGCGTCAAACAATTCGTTGCCGATGAATTTATCGCCGTGAAAGGATACAAAGCCAAAGGAAAAACCCTTACCAAAGACAGCGTGCTGAAAATCAAATTTACAGAACCGCTTCCTTATGACGAACCCCGCATAACGGAAACATCCGCCGAAGCCGAATCGCCCGGAAATCACAACACGCCAACCGTAAGCCCGCCCCCGTCCCGCAATGACGACAACAACAATAATCCCCCCACCGAATTGAGCTTGTTCGACGATTTATAAAACCGGAGCGCTTCAAATTGTTATCAACCGGACGACTTCTTTTAAGTAAACCGGCGTTTCGGGACCTTTCATAAACAGCAGGTCTAAAATACTCAAATCGGGAAGGAAACCGTTCCGGTCGGAAAAGAGCTGATAATATTCGGGCATTTGTTTTTTAAATGCAAATTCTTTTTTGGCATTTACCAAAAAACGGAAATCCGCCACGTCTTTCGGTTCTTTTTCATACGTATTCGTAAATCCGTAATCTATCGGCCAATCCAAAAGTTCAAAAACCTTTCTAATGGTTTCCATATTGAAATCGATGAGTTTGTCGAAAGATTTTTCAAACAAAGGCTTGATATCGTCTTCGTAAAATTCAAAATAAGGCGACGTGCGATAAGCCGTTTCAAGGGATTTCCAATGCCGGCGTTGCCAGTCGAACACGTTGGCGATTTCCACGTCTTTAGTCGGGCGGTGTGTGTTGGATTTGCCGTGGCGCACCGGTACGCTCAGCATTTGTTTGCCGTGTGCGCCGTGTATGTAATACCGGTTCCGGTAGGTTTGTTTCTCAAAATGATCATTAATCTCAAACACGATTTTTTCGGCTTCGAGCATAAGCGCACAATGACTCAACGAAGGAAAAACCGCAGGATGGAGCAATATTTTTTTATGCATTTTTCTTTTTCTTCCAATAATATTCCCATCCGAAATATAAAGCGAGCAAAACGAACAACACCCACAGGTAACTTACCCGTTTACCCGTGCCGTGAACGGTGGTAAAAACACGTTCCCACCTGATTTTTCCGGTTTCCTTGTCTCTACTAAACCAAATGAATACGGCTTTTCCCAAAATGTGTGTCCAAGGAACAAATCCCCAAATGCGCGAATCTTCGGAATTGGAACGGTTGTCGCCCATCATCCAATAGTAATCCTGCTTAAAGGTATATTCTTGCACCGGACGGCCGTTGATATAAGCCTTGCCGTCTTTCCATTCCACCTTATTTTCGGTAAGCGGTTGCATGGTTTCGTATTCTTCGATTACTTTTTTGTAAATCAGGTAATTTTTCCGGTCGAGTTTGATTTTATCTCCTTTCTTGGGTACGTAAACCGGTCCGAAGTTATCCATGCTCCACCATTGGGTGCCTGCGGGAAATACTTTGGGGTGCGAAACGGTATCCAGCATCATTTCAAGGTATTCCACGGCGGAATTGTTTTTCAAATATGCCGCCGCTTTTACGGGCAGATTGATGATGTAGGAACTGTCTTTTAACGGGGTGACTTTGATCCGGTTCAAATCCACATAATATTTTTCCTTCAAAATGCGCAGGTCGCGATGTCCGAAGGATTTTCCTCTTTTGAGTTTGATTTTATAGATGTGTTGAATGAGTGTCCGGTCGGGATAGGCGGCGGGTTGGCCGTTGATGTAAAGTTTGCCTTTACGGATTTCAAGCGAATCGCCGGGGATGGCCACACAACGTTTTACGTAGTTGGATTTTTTGTCGATGGGTTTTCTTATGCGTTTGTTTGTAACGTGAAAAAATCGTTCCACCGTATCGGCG
>JAMONI010000366.1 GCA_027065935.1 Flavobacteriales bacterium
CCCGACAACAAAGAAGCCATCATCAGTGACGTAAGCAAAGTGAAAGACACGCTCAATTCGTTGATCGTCGAAATGGAAAACCGTTATTTATTGCTTCAGAAAGCCAAAGTGCGCAACGTGGTGGAATACAACAGGAAATTCAAAGAACGCAAGCTCAATCCCAATAACGGACACCGGTATCTGCCCTACATCGTTTTGATTATCGACGAGTTCGGGGATTTTATCATGACAGCCGGAAAAGAAGTGGAATTGCCCATCGCCCGGTTGGCTCAAATGGCGCGTGCGGTAGGCATTCATATGATTATTGCCACACAAAGACCTTCGGTCAACATCATTACCGGAATCATCAAGGCCAATTTTCCCGCACGAATCGCCTTCAGGGTAAGTTCGCAAGTGGATTCACGTACCATACTCGATCAAAGCGGCGCCGACCAATTGGTGGGCAAAGGCGATCTGCTCATCACCACCGGAAGCGACCTAACCCGGTTGCAATGTGCCTTTATCGATACCGATGAAGTGGAACGTGTCACCGAATTTATCGGCGCACAACGCGGATATCCTGCGGCCTACGAACTGCCCGAACCCGAGAGCACCGAATCGCTTAAAGACGAACTTGAAGACGACGAACGCGACCCGCTTTTCAAAGAAGCCGCCTACATTATCGTCAATGCCCAACAAGGTTCGGCATCATTATTGCAAAGAAAATTAAAAATCGGATACAACCGCGCCGGCCGTTTGATTGACCAAATGGAACGCGCCGGAATCGTGGGACCGTCGGAAGGAAGCAAACCGAGACAGGTAAACATTTCGACCGTGGAACAATTGGATAAATTTTTTGAAAACCTTTAAATTAAAAACCGCTAAACATGAAAAAATACGCAAGCTTCATATTTATTTTCTTCTCATTGATTACGCTAATCGCCCAAAACGACCCTAAAGCCCGGGAATTGCTCGAAGAAGTAACCCGGAAATTCGAGTCCTACGAGAACGTTACCGTGGACTTCGTATATGAGCTTTACAATCCCGAAGCCGGCGTAAAACAAGAAACCAATGGTAAAGTTTACTTCAAAAACAATAAGTATCACGCCGAATACATGGGTATTATCGATATTTTCGACGGAAAAAAACGCTACGTCATCGTGCCCGAAAATCAAGAAGTGAACGTGATGACCGTTAACGAAGAAGAGGAAGTGACCCCGGCCAGCATGTTTGATTTTTACAAAAAAGGCTACCGCTTCAAGATGGATATCAAACAACCCGCCGGCGGACGCACCGTTCAATACATTAAACTCTTTCCCATCAATGACAACGAAGTGGATTACGTCTTGATAGGTATCGACATTAAGACGAAAAACATCTATAAAATAATTATCGTTCAAAAAAATAAAACCCGCATTACCATACGTATTAGAAAATTTACCACCAACGTACCGTTGAGCGACCGGCTGTTTGTATTTGACCGGACCAAATACGCCGATTATTTTATCAACGATTTGGATTAGAAGATACCCATGAGCGGACCGGTTACCATCCAGTGGTATGTATTCAAAGAATTTCTCAAAAGGTTTGTGCCCGCCTTATTGGTTTTGTTTTTTATTTTCGTACTGCAAACTTTTTGGGTTTACTTTGACGAACTGGCCGGTAAAGGACTTTCGCTTTGGGTAATCTTTAAATTTTTTTACTACTTTTCGCCCAATATTTTCATATATTCCCTTCCTTTGGCCATTTTATTGGCCGGGATTATGACTTACGGAAGTTTGGGTGAGAAATACGAGCTGGCCGCTATCAAATCTTCGGGAGTTTCGGTTTTTAATTCCATGCGTATTCTGTTGATATTCAACATTGTGCTTGCCATATTCCTATTGTTTTTCGTCAATACCGTCCAGCCCGAAGGAAATTTGAAATTCACCCGGTTGCGTTCGGCCATTGCGCGTAAAATGCCTTCGGCCGTTATCCGGCAAGGTGTTTTTTCCGAAATCGGTGATTTCAGCATCAAAGTGCAAAAAAAATACGGCGAAGACGACCGTTTGTTGGAAAATATCATCATTCATCAGGAAGTAACCGGCATTCCAGACAAAGTCATCATAGCCGAAAAAGGCGAATTTCATACCGACCCCCGAACCGACATTTTGAGCCTGAAACTCTATAACGGGGAATATTTTGAAGATTTGACCCGTCAACAAAAGAAATCCAAGGACAGGGAACAACTTCCCGCATTATATTCGGTATTTAAAGAATACATCATCAACATCGACCTGTCGCAAATGAACCGGCTCAAAGAGCGCGATTCCCAAATGAAGCTCTATCACATGCTTAATATGAAAGAACTCGGTGCCACCGCGGATTCGCTTAAAGAAAATCTGATAAATAAGGTGCAAAGCACCGAAAAAGAACTAATTTCTCGACATTATGTTAAAGTTCCTTACCGTAACGCCGTCCATTTCGACACTTTAGTCAGGAAAATACAATCTACACCTTCGGAGTGGAATAGCATCTACTCCCGCATTTATTCCAAAGTTCAGGGCAATATCAGTTTTATAACCCGTAAGGCTAAAGATTTGGAACGCCATCAAAAAGTCATCAACAAATATATTTACACTTGGCACGAAAAACTCGCTCTGCCGTTTTACATCTTTCTTTTATTTTTGGTAGGGATTCCCTTGGGAGCCATGATACGTAAAGGCGGTTTCGGGCTTCCGTTCGTATTGGGTATCATTATTTACGCCGCCTTTTACATGCTCAATATGCTGGGCGCCGGAATGGCCGAAGAAGGTCTGTTGCCCGCTTGGTTGGGAGCTTGGTTGCCCGTAATCGTTTTATTGCCGCTTGTGATTTATATGGTGTACAATATCCAATTTGTCAAAGAGTCCCTCTTCATCAAATATTTCAAACGTTTTACCTCCAAGCTTGTACAGCTTTTTCAAAGAAAAGAAATCCAAACGGATGCCGTATTCATCCCCTCAAGCGCATTACCCGGCGAAATACTCCGGGATTCGTTGTATAACTACAAATTATCGGACGGATTTCTGCTTTATAAAAAACATGAGCACCGCTTTGATAAATGGTTTGACTATTTACGCAAAACATTAGAACGTTCGGGAGCCGATTACATACTGGGCTATTGGAAGCCCGACGAACATTTTGCCCGGAAGCATCAAGTTCTCGGCGATGTTTTGATGATCAAATTCGACCGGGACGGACAACACATGATTTCCACCAACCTCGACGTCAACTACCGCTACGACAACGGCCGGTTGCAAATCGTCAAAAATACCGGTTTTGCGTTTATTCCGTATAAAGTTTTCAAAAAATAAACATCCCGACGGAAAATTCATCCATGAGCTTTATCAAGGCACCGACTTTTCCGCTTGTTTGAGCAATTCGGGATCCAATTGGGTGGTTTGCAGAGCCAACAAGGAGATTCTTCGCATATTGATATTGCCCTTAACCACGAGAAGGGTGGTTTTTCCGTTGGAGTAATTTATCAACAAAAGCAATTCTTTGGCATAACCCCTCCGGCCGGCGGGGATGTAATACAACACGGCGTCTTTGCGTTCGTCTTTGATTTTAGTCAACAATTTAAAACCTTGTGAACGAATCCGGCGGTTGACCGATAAGTTTATTTTGTTAGAAGCAACAGGGTTTTCGGTGGCAAAGTTGGCCAGGTATTTCAATTGGCCGAAAAAACTTTTCATCTCGGTTTTGTCGTCGGAATCGATTTCGGTTATCAGGTCGAACATATCTTCGGTGACAATGACCATATCGATATGCTCGTCACCGGAAAATTCATTTTGAAACGCCTGTGCGGTTACACCTAGCTTTACCATCAGAAAAAATAAAGAAAAAAAATAAAATTTGTTCATATACATTCCTTTGGTTATTTTGATGAAATCAAGTTTCATTCCAAAATTAGCAAATTATTTTGAAATCCGAATGATTTGTCCATCCGTATGCCTGTCTTTTGCAACTCGTTACGTCGGTATCTCCAAAACTTGATAAAAAAAAACGACAAAGCCTAAAAGCTTTGCCGTCCTAATCCGTAACAATCGCTTAACGAGTAGATATTAACGGCGCGACTTAAATATGAAATAATTGCCTGCCGGAAAAGTATATTTTACTTCAAATTCGGTATCGGTAAGTTTTAAAATTTCATACTCGTAAACGGATGAGCTCCCGTGAGGCATAAGACTTAACATCATTGGATCCGCATTTTCATTTAATGAGTATTCACCGTAAACAAGTAGATTACCTGCATTATCGAAAGTATAATACTTATTGCTGACGGTCAATTCCCATTCCCAATTGTAAGGAGAGGAACCGGTCATATTGCCCGAACTGTCGTATTCTTCCATCACGTAAATATTCCATGTAGCCTTGGTCAGTATTTCCTTGGGTGAAGGCTCGGGTTCTTTTTCTTTCTTCTTACATGACGTAAGACTTGCACTAAGGACGAAGGTTAACAGGGCTAATGTTAAGAGTTTTGTTTTCATGGCATAAATTTTTGTTATAAATTGCCATTCAAATATTGTGCCAAAAGTTACACAATATCGAAAACTATAGTTCGGTTTGTTTTAAAAAAAGGATAAAAAAGTTGAAGAAAAGGCGCAAAGAAGTTTTGAAGAGAAGCCGGATTTTATTTTTTCATCATTCTTATTTTGATTCTGAAGGCGGCGAAAATCAATGTCATCACGGGGCTGATAAGGTTAAAAAAGGCGTAGAACAGATAATCGGTAGTGGCGACGCCCAAGACCTTGGAGTTATAAGCGCCTCCGGTGTTCCACGGCACCAGAACGGAAGTTACGGTTCCCGAATCCTCCAAGGTCCGGCTTAAGTTTTCCGGTGCCAAGCCTTTGTCTTCATAGGCCTGTTTATACATTTTACCCGGTACCACAATGGCCAGATATTGATCCGAAGCGGTGA
>JAMONI010000367.1 GCA_027065935.1 Flavobacteriales bacterium
GCTAAGCCACTCAAAATTTCAAGCAGGCTTATGATTATTATACACGAGCCGATTCACTGGAAAGCATCAGGGATTCTCTGGTTAATGTAAAGGCTATCAAGGAGGTGGAAACCCAATACCAAACCGAAAAAAAAGAAAAAGAAATCTTACAACTACAAAACGAAACAAAATCCAAACAACTGGCTTTGGAAAAAAACTCAAAAAAAATCTGGATACTGGGCATAACGTTGAGCGCCGTTTTGCTTTTCTTTATCTTATTGGGATTCTTTTACTACAAATTAAAACAAAAGAAAAACATCATAGAACTGCTTCAAAGAGATTTACACCACCGCGTCAAAAACAACCTCAGTATCATTTCGGCTTTTGTCGATGATTTGCTGGAAAAAATCAACGACCCCGAACTGAAAACCAAACTGATAGATTTAAATAACAGAATACAAAGCATTAATGAACTGCACCGTCAATTATACAAAGACGTGGATATAACCGGAATGTCCATGCGAAAATATGTGGATAAAATCGCCCGGATGGTTCAATCTTCCTATGGAAATGAAAATATTGAAGTTAAAAACCTTATTGATAACAATGTTAAAATCGATCCTAACAGAGCATCCTTGTTGGGATTAGTCATCAATGAATTTATTACGAACTCATTCAAACATGCCTTTGAAAAATTTCAAAAAGGTAAAATCTTTATAGAGTTAATAAAGAAAGATGCGAAATATATCTTGCGCATGAAAGATAACGGCGCCGGACTTCCCGATGATTTTCATCAAAAAAGTCAAGTTTCATTCGGTATGGATATTTTCAATTTAATAGCCAAACAACTAAACGGTAAAATGCATTTGAGCGGGAAAAACGGCGTGGAACTGATAATCGAATTCACCGCATAACAAAGCAGGTTGAAATCCATAAGAAGACTACGAACCCGTAGGCCATAAATAAACGGCAAATAAAAAAACGCCGTCTTTCCTTAAACGGCGTTAGCTACATTGTCGGGATGACAGGATTTGAACCTGCGACCCCCACGTCCCTAACGTGGTGCGCTAACCGGACTGCGCTACATCCCGGATGTTTGAAAAAAGCGAGGCAAATTTAAACTATTTTTTCCTAAAGTTCAAATTTACGATGATATAAGTTCTTCAAGATATTTCACGGGCGTATTTTCATAAATGTCAACAACCTTGTGAATTTTTTCATACAATATTTCGTCGGATTTCATAAATGCTATTTGCTCCCTGTAGGGTTCCAAAAACTTTTGCACCACGTATGACGAAGAGCGTTTTCTGAAATACAAGGCTTGGTTCGCAGTAAAAAGCTCCACGGCCAAAACGGTTTTGGTATTTTGAATGACTTGTCCGGTTTTAAGCACGGCATTGGCGCCCATACTTACGTGATCTTCTTGCCCGTTACTCGATTCAATGGAATCCACACTATTGGGCGTAGATAACTGTTTGTTCCGGTTCACAAGAGATGCGGCCATGTATTGCGGTATCATCATCCCCGAATTAAGACCGGGATCCGGAGTCAAATATGCGGGCAACCCTCGTTTTCCCGAAATCAACCGGTACGTCCGCCGCTCGGAGATGTTGGATAGCTCCGACAAGGCAATGGCCAACATATCGGAAGCAATAGCCAAAGGTTCGCCGTGAAAATTCCCCCCCGATAATATTTGTTCGTTCTCCGCATCGATGATAGGATTATCGGTTACGGCATTGATTTCAACCGTAAATGTTTCTTTTACCGAGTTTAATACATGTTTTACACTGCCGTGAACCTGCGGCACACACCGGAATGAATACGGATCTTGAACATGCGCTTTCCCGGAATGAATGATTTCACTCGATTTCAAAATACGCCTGATTCTGCCGGCCGTTTCGGATTGTCCTTTGTGCGGCCTTATTTTTTGAATGATTTCGGAAAACGGTTCGATACGCCCGTCATACGCTTCGAGTGATACGGCGGCAATAAGGTCGGCCCAAATATCCAATTTTTCGGCTTCCCAAAGGTTAAGTACGCCCAATGCGGACATAAATTGTGTTCCGTTAAGCAAGGCCAAACCTTCTTTGGCCTGCAAGCGTATGGGACGCCAATTTTTTTGTTTCAATACATCACTTGCCCGGCGTATTTTCCCTTCAAAAAACACTTCTCCTTCACCTATTAGGGGCAAGGACAAATGGGCTAATGGAGCCAAATCGCCCGAAGCACCCAACGAACCGTTTTCATAAACCACCGGAATAATGTCTTCATTATAAAAATCTATCAGACGACGTACCGTAGCGGGCTGAACTCCCGAATAACCCTTGCCCAATGTGATAATTTTGAGCAACAACATCAATTTCACCGCTTGGGGCGGAAGCATATTTCCCGTACCGCACGCATGACTTTTCACCAGATTTTCTTGAAGTTGTTGCATTTTTTCGGGTGGAATGCGCATACGATGCAGCGAACCGAACCCCGTATTGATTCCGTAAATGGCTTGGTTTTCCTCCCGTAATTGCCGGTGCAAAAAGTCATAAGACTTTTCAATTTTTTGCCACACTTCCCGGCTTAATTCAAGCCGTTCCGATGAGTGAAATACGTCGTATAATTCGTCGAGGGATATGGCACTGTCCGAAAGGATGAATGTCATAATGCAATTTTTTGTTAAAGATAATACATATTCTTTTGCCGGTATATGACAAAAAAAGCCGTCTCGATGAGACGGCTTGGTTACTAAGGATATTAAATGTAGGATTATTTCTTCAAAATTCTGAAAGTTCCCGTTTTTCCGTTTATTTCCACTCGAAGCATATATACACCTGCGCCCAAGCCCGTAAGGTCTATTTGATTGTTTCCTGCGGATTCAATCAAAACCTTTCCGGTCAGATCGATAATGCGAACCTTATCGATTTGCTCTTTGGATGAAAGGAAAATAAGGTTCGAGCTAGGGTTAGGATAGAAAGTGAACTCATCCGCCGTAAGTACTTGATTGCTTAAAGTGGAATTACCCGTAATATTGATGGTAAACGGTCCTTCGGGATAATCGGTAGTTCCCGAATAGTGTCCGATATTTATGTAATACGTTGTATTGTCGGTGGGAGTAAATGTAAAGGTTTCCGTGCCTCCGGTATATCCGCTGTCCACTCTTCCTACACAATTCAGGTTGGCACAATCTCCCGAAAATACGGCTACTTCGGTATCCCAGCCCGTAGGGTTCACTTCCACGGTTATATCACCGTTGGCCGTGCCTACGGTAAATTTATACCACACGCCGTCGTTCATACTGGCACTACCGCACGATACAAAGCCGGCGTTGTTGGTAGCACCCGAAGCGTCCATAGAATCGGAATAAGGCAATGAAGCCACTTCTTTGGCATTGGCACAGTCATCGTTGTCGGGCGGACAATCGTAAGTGGCCGTATCGGATGCGCTATAATTGTTGTCATCGTCATTGGTTACGGTAATGTTCACATCGGTACCGGAAGCATAAGGTCCGAAGGTTACGGTTCCGGGAGCGCTTAATTGTTGGGTAGAACTTCCCTGGTCATCCGAAACGGTAACGGAAGACGCACCGCCCAAATCGGTTACATTCACATCAATGCTAAATTGGTTATTGGTACAATCGGGGGTTGCCGTTAGGGTGAAACTGGGATTTAGATAAAGCATTTCTTCCAAGCAAATATCCACGGTTCCGCTTGTGGCCCCGTCTTTCCAATAAGCCAAATAATAAGTTTGTCCGGCGGTAAGGTTGAGCAGTTGATATTCGGTTCCCGCATTGTCGCATTCCACTTCACTGCCGCCGCAATCGTCAAAAAGAACGAACTCACCACCGCTTACCGAAGAAATCAACTTCACTTTTCCGCCGGAAGGAGCGGTAAAGCTGAACCATTTTCCGTTGTTAGCGCCGTACGTATCACATGAAAAGTGACCCAAATCCACGGCATTGGCATAATCCAGCGTGTAAGGCGTAGCCGAAGCACAATCACTCTCCACGTTTAACGGAATGGCTACAGTACAAGCATCACCCTGGTTCCATTGTTGCCACGTAAACGGTCCGGCCCAATTACTCGTTCCGTTGCTTCCGCAATCGGCTTGAACGTAGAAGTCGTATTCTTGTCCTGCTGTTAATCCCGTCAAGGCATAGGGATTAGAGGTAACGCCCGAAACCATGGTGCCGCTGCCTTGGGCAAATCCGGCAGGACCGTATTCGATATTCCACGTAGTGGCCGAACCCGTTTCGTTCCAAGAAAGTTCGGCTCCGGTCAGGGAAACCGGTGAAGCCGACAAGTTATTAGGCGCCGGGCAACTTGGTGCGGCGTCCAGTGAAAAATCGTCAATATAAAATTCGTGTGCCCAATCTCCCGTATATTTAAAGGCTACGTAAATGGTAGTCCCGGCAGCCAGATTGAAGGTATGGGAAAACTGAGTCCACGTGTCTTCGGAAAATCCGAAGGTACTATTGAATTCTTGAATTTCCGTCCAATCCCCCGGATTGGCTATGGGGTCGGTTCCGGTAGTGGAATACCATACCCCCGAATAATTGTAATAACTTGCCGTATGGTTTTGGCGGTAATAAAAGGTCAATTGATCGTTTCCCGTGGACGTATAGACCGGTGCTACAATCCACGAAGTGCTTTCGTTGGTTACGTTATCGTCATTGTGATACAAGCTATTGGGCGCCGAATTGGCTTGGGAACCTGTTACGATAAATCCCGGATCATCGGATTCGGTTTGATATTTGGTCCAACCGGTAGGATCGCTACCGGCACTGTACGTGTCGAAATTATCTGTCACTTGAGCAAACAAGGCCCAGGACAGAAAGACGGATGTGAACAAAAAAAGTAAT